>NZ_JBFUCJ010000141.1:0-15824 GCF_056405295.1 Variovorax sp. P1_H2
CGCGGGGTCTCGCTCAAACTCGCTTCGCTCAAACAGTCGCGAGCCCTGATCCGCGAAAGGCTGCGCTGCTCAGCGGCGCAGAGGGGATCGCCCGTGCCGCACCGCATACCGGGCTCCGTGGGGGTGCGACGGGCGGGCGCGCCTCGAGCGGCGCAAGCGGCGTGTGACGACGGCCGTCGAGGGGGACGGTTCTTGCGCGACGTATCCACGGCCCAGGGCACACCGCCCATCGCCGCTCCCCGCAGCGGCAGCCCTCATAGTTCCAACACCTGCCGAGCCAGGATGTTCCGCTGGATCTCGTTGGTGCCGCCGTAGATCATGGCGGAGGTCGATCCGATCAGCGGCGACAGCGCGTTGAAGGGCTGGCCGGCTACATCCACATCCCCGGCAACCGCACCCTGCTCCTCGCTGGCCTCGACCAGCAGGGCGCCGATGCGGTGGTAGGTCTCGCTGGCCCAGATCTTGAGCAGCGAGACCGATGCCGGCAATGGCTTGCCGGCCTTGACGATGTGGGCGAAGCCCGCATAGGCCGCCGAGAGATCCGCGACGTCGAGCCGCAGCGCCGTGTAGCGCTGCGCGAACACCGGGTCCGCGAACAGCCGCCGCGACCGCGCCAGCCGCGCCAGCTGGCCCAGTGCGTACTGCGACTGCTTCGGGCTGCCGAGGAAGATGCGCTCGAAGCCCAGCAGTGCCTTCGCGATGGTCCAGCCGCCGTGCAGCTTGCCGACCAGATTCTCGGCCGGCACCCGCACGTTGTCGAAGAACACCTCGCAGAACTCGGGTTCGCCGGCCAGCGTGCGGATCGGCCGGATCGTGATGCCGGGGGTGCGCAGGTCGCACAGCAGGAAGCTGATGCCCTCCTGCTTCTTGGCCTCCTTGTCGGTCCGCACCAGCATGAAGATGTGGTTGGCATCCTGCGCCAGCGTGGTCCAGATCTTCTGGCCATTGACGACGAAGTGATCGCCCTCRGCATCGCGCGCCTGCACGGCCTCGGTACGCAGGCCCGCGAGGTCGGAGCCGGCATTCGGTTCGGAATAGCCCTGGCACCAGATGTGATCGCCGGCCAGGATCCGCGGCAGGAAGCGCTGCTGCTGCTCGGGCGTGCCGTGCTGGATCAGCAGCGGTCCGATCATCACGATGCCCTGGTCGGGCGCGCGCGCCACCCCGTACTGCTCCAGCTCCTCGATCCAGGCGATCATCTTGTCGGCGGGCAGGCCCATGCCGCCGTGCGCCTGCGGCCAGGCCGGCGCGATCCAGCCCTGGGCCGACAGCGTGAGGTACCAGTCGCGCACCTCGCTCCATCGCGCGCGGTGCGAGAGGTAGCGCAGCTTGGCCGGATAGCGCTGCTGCAGGAAGGCACGCACCATGCACCGGAATTCGGCCTCGGGCATCGCGCCCCAGTCGGCGCTGCGCGGGAACTCGCCCGGCCAGGCGATGGCGGCCTCGGTGCGCTCCGTGACGTCGGCCAGCGCGGCGTAGCGGCGCTGGTGCGCCGTGACATTGCCGAGCCAGGCCGAGAGCCGCAGGGTGCGCTTGTAGAAGAGGCTCAGGTCGCATTCCTGCGTGTAGCCGATGGCGCCGTGCAGCTGCACCGCCGAGCGCGAGGCCTGGAGCGCCGCCGCGGTGCAGCGCGCGTTGACCCGGCTGGCCTCGGCCTCGAGCCGCTCGACGGCGATGCCGGCCGGATCGCCGGCCAGCGCCAGCACCTCGTCGAGCGTCGACCGCGCGATCTCGAGGTGGATGAACATGTCGACCGCGCGATGCTGCAGCGCCTGGAAGGAGCCGATCGGCTTGCCGAACTGGGTTCGCGTGCGCAGGTAGGCCAAGGTCTGCGCGAGCATCGCCTGCCCGGTGCCGAGCAGTTCGGCCGCCTGGAGGATCTGGCCCGCGGCGAGCGCGTGCCGCAGGGCATTGCGGGCCGACGGGCCCTGCGCCAGCACGGCGCTCGCGGGCAAGGCCACGCGATCGAAGCGCAGCGTGGCGGCCTGCTCGCCATCCACCAGCGGCAGCGGCGTCTCGGTGACGCCGTCGGTGCCGCGCGGGACCCACAGCAGCACGGTGTCGTCGTCGCCGCGGGCCGATACCAGCCAGCCGCTGGCGGCGCTGCCCGGTAGCACCATGAGCTTCTCGCCCTGCAGCAGCACGCCGCCCGCGGGCCCGGGCTCGCAGCCGCAGTCGAGCGGCACGTCGCTGAGGTCGCCGGCGCTTTCCTGCCAGGCCAGCGCCGGCAGGCTGCGGCCCGCCACCAGGTCTTCGAGCAGCGCCGCGGCGGGGGCGCTGTCGAGGCGGGTCAGCAGCAGCGCGCCGAGGCCCGCGACCGCCAGCAGCGGTTCGGGCGCGACATGCTCGCCGGCGGCGCGCAGGATCTCGGCGGCGCCTGCCAGGTCGAGGGCCAGCCCGCCCGCCGACTCGGGCGCCAGCATGCCGGGCCAGCCCAGTGCGGCCAGTTCGGCCCAGCCGGCGGCCGCCGTTTGGCCGCGCTCGGCCTCGGGCTGCTCGGCGAGTGCGCGGCAGCGGCGAACGCTGTCGCTGCGAGTGAAGTAGTCCAGCGCCGCTTCGCGGATCGCTGACAGGGAATCGGAATCCATGGCGTGTTGGGGGTGGCAGTGAGATCGAGGGCAAGCGTGCCAGAAGCACCCTGCGAGCGGCATTCGCCATTGCTGAAGGCAGGTTTCGGCAATGACTGACCCAGGACCCTCGGCAAGGAATAGATTTGCAGCCTTGCCCTTTCTTCCGAATCCCGCCCCCATGACCAAGATCAAGAAGTCCCTGCACACCGAACTCGGCCACAGCACGCCCGACAGGATCACGGTGCGCGGGCGCGACCTGCCGTCCGAAATCCTCGGCCACCTGAACCTCGGCGACATGGCCTTCCTCGAACTCACCGGCCGCGTGCCGACGCCGCAGGAGTCGGTCACCTTCAACGCCATCGTGGTCACGCTGGTCGAGCACGGCATCACGCCGAGCGCGCTGGTCGCCCGCCTGACCTATACCGGGGCGCCCGAGGCGCTCCAGGCCGCCGTGGGCGCGGGCCTGTGCGGGCTCGGCAGCGTGTTCGTCGGCAGCACCGAAGGCGCCGCGCGCATGCTCTACGAGGCGATCCCGCCCGGCACCGCGCCGGCCCGGCCGCTCGTCGACATGGCGCGCGAGATCGTTGCCGCGTTCCGCGAGCGCAAGGAGATCCTGCCCGGCCTGGGTCATCCGCTGCACAAGCCGATCGATCCGCGCACGCCGCGGCTGTTCCAGATCGCAGCCGAGAACGGCCTGTCGGGTCACTACGTGGCGCTGATGCAGGCGGTGCAGGCAGAAGCCGAACGGGTGTCGGGCAAGTCGCTGCCGATCAATGCCACCGGCGCCGTCGGTGCGATCGCCGCCGAGTTCGGTTTCCCGTGGCGCATCATCCGCGGCTTCGGCGTGATGGCGCGCGCCATCGGCCTGGTGGGCCACATCCTCGAGGAGATCGACGACCCGATGGGCATCGAGATCTGGCAGCGGGTCGAGCGCGAGGCCGGCGGACCACGCCAGGACTGAAGCGGGAAGCAGCCCATGACCGAAGCCCTCGACATCGACCACCTGCAAAGCTGGATCGGCCGCACCGAGACCCGCGACGACCCGATGTCGCCCTGGACCGCGAGCGCGCTGGCTGCCACCCTGCGCAACGACGACCAGCCCTGGCTGCCGGGCCAGGCGCTGCCGCCGCTGTGGCACTGGTGCTACTTCCTGCCCACGGCGCCGCAGCGCCAGCTCGGGCCCGACGGCCATCCGGCGCGCGGCGGCTTCCTGCCGCCSGTGCCGCTGCCGCGCCGCATGTGGGCCGGCAGCCAGCTCGAGTTCTTCGCGCCGCTGCCGCTGGGCGCGCCGGCGCGCAAGACCTCGCGCGTGGCCGACGTCACGCTGAAGCAGGGCAAGGCCGGCGCGCTGGTCTTCGTCCAGGTGGCGCACGAGGTGCACGCCGGCCCCACGCTGCTGCTGCGCGATACGCACGACATCGTCTACCGCGAGGCTGCGAAGCCGGGTGAATCCGCGCCGCCGCAGGCACCGCCGGCCGACGCCGCCTGGTCGGTCGAGCACCGGCCCGACGCGACGCTGCTGTTCCGCTATTCGGCGCTGACCTTCAACAGCCACCGCATCCACTACGACCATCCCTACGTCACGCAGGTCGAGGGCTACGACGACCTGGTGGTGCACGGGCCGCTGATCGCCACGCTGCTGCTCGAGGCGGCGCAGTTGCACCACCCGGGCCAACGCGTGCGCGCCTACCGCTTCAAGGCCGTGCGGCCCCTGACCTGCGGCCGCCTGCTGCGCGTCTGCGGCCATGCGGCCGATGCCGATGGCAAGGTTTCGCTCTGGGCCGAGGACGGCCAGGGCGCGCTGCTGATGCAGGCCAGCGTCGATTTCACCTCCTCCTGATCCCCATGACCGATTCCACTCCCCGCCACCAGGACATCCGCGACGCCGTGCGCGACCTCTGCGCCCAGTTCCCGGACGCGTATTTCCGCAAGGTCGACGAGGCCCGCGCCTATCCGGCCGAGTTCGTCGATGCGCTGACCAAGGCCGGCTGGATGGCCGCCCTGATCCCGCAGGCGTACGGCGGCTCGGGCCTCGGCCTGACCGAGGCCTCGGTGATCATGGAGGAGATCAACCGCGCGGGCGGCAACTCCGGCGCCTGCCACGGCCAGATGTACAACATGGGGACCTTGCTGCGCCACGGCTCCGAAGCGCAGAAGCGGCAGTACCTCCCGAAGATCGCCAGCGGCGAGCTGCGCCTGCAGTCGATGGGCGTGACCGAGCCCTCGACCGGCACCGACACCACGAAGATCAAGACCACTGCCGTGAAGAAGGGCGACCGCTATGTCGTCAACGGCCAGAAGGTCTGGATCTCGCGCATCCAGCACTCCGACCTCATGATCCTGCTGGCGCGCACCACGCCGCTGGCCGAGGTCAGGAAGAAGTCCGAGGGCATGTCGATCTTCATCGTCGACCTGCGCGAGGCCATCGGCAACGGGCTCACCGTGCGGCCGATCCTCAACATGGTCAACCACGAGACCAACGAGCTGTTCTTCGAGAACCTCGAGATCCCGGCCGAGAACCTGATCGGCGAGGAAGGGCAGGGCTTCAAGTACATCCTCGACGGCCTCAACGCCGAGCGCACGCTGATCGCGGCCGAGTGCATCGGCGACGGCCACTGGTTCATCGACAAGGTCACGGCCTACACCAAGGAGCGCGTGGTCTTCGGCCGCCCGATCGGCCAGAACCAGGGCGTGCAGTTCCCGATCGCCGAGGCCTTCATCGAGATCGAGGCGGCCGACCTGATGCGCTACGAGGCCTGTCGCCGTTTCGATGCGCGCGAACCCTGCGGCGCGCAGGCCAACATGGCGAAGTACCTCGCGGCCAAGGCCTCGTGGGAGGCCGCCAACGCCTGCCTGCAGTTCCACGGCGGCTTCGGTTTCGCCTGCGAATACGACGTCGAGCGCAAGTTCCGCGAGACCCGGCTCTACCAGGTCGCGCCGATCTCGACCAACCTGATCCTGAGCTACGTGGCCGAGCACCTGCTCGGGCTGCCCCGGAGCTTCTGATGCGACCCCTCGAAGGCATCACCGTCCTGACGCTCGAGCACGCCATCGCGGCGCCTTTCTGCACCCGCCAGCTGGCCGATCTCGGCGCCCGCGTGATCAAGGTCGAGCGGCCCGGCAGCGGCGACTTCGCTCGCGCCTACGACCAGCGCGTGCACGGGCTCGCCTCGCATTTCGTCTGGACCAACCGCTCGAAGGAAAGCCTGACGCTCGACGTCAAGCACCCGCAGGGCCAGGAGATCCTGCAGCGCCTGGTGGCCGAATCCGACGTGCTGGTGCAGAACCTCGCGCCCGGCGCGGCAGCACGGCTGGCCCTGTCTTTCGAGGCCTTGTCGCCGCTGCACCCGGGCCTGGTCGTCTGCGACATCTCGGGCTACGGCGACGATGCGGCGGCGCCCGGACCCTACCGCGACAAGAAGGCCTACGACCTGCTGATCCAGAGCGAATCGGGCTTCCTGTCGGTCACCGGCACGCCCGGCGAAATGGCCAAGGCCGGCTGTTCGATCGCCGACATCGCGGCCGGCATGTACGCCTACAGCAACATCCTGGCGGCGCTGCTGCAACGCGGCAAGACCGGCAAGGGCTGCCGCATCGACGTCTCGATGCTCGAGAGCATGGCCGAGTGGATGAGCTTTCCGATGTACTACGCCTTCGAGGGCGCGGCGCCGCCGCCGCGCGCCGGCGCGGCGCACGCGACCATCTATCCCTACGGCCCGTTCCCGGCCGGCGACGGCAAGCTGGTGATGCTGGGGCTGCAGAACGAGCGCGAGTGGCAGCTGTTCTGCGTCCGGGTGCTCGAGCAGCCCGATCTCGCGACCGACGTGCGCTTTGCTTCCAACACACTGCGCACCGCCTCGCGCGAGGCGCTGCGCGAGATCATCGTGCAGGCCTTCGCGCCCTTCACTGCGGCCGGGATCATCGAGCGCCTCGACGCCGCGCAGATTGCCAACGCGCAGGCCAACACCATGCAGGACGTGTGGAACCACCCCCAATTGCAGGCGCGCCGACGCTGGACCGAGGTCGGCACCAGTGCCGGGCCGATCCCTGCGCTGTGGCCGCCCGGCATGCCGCGCGAATGGGACCCGCGCATGGATGCGGTGCCCGCGCTGGGCCAGCACACCGACGCGATCCTGGCCGAGGTCGGCTACGACGCCGCGGCCATCGCCGCATTGCATGCCGCGGGTGCCATCTGAGACCTTGCGGGACAGACCAAGAAACTGCGAAGCAGTTTTTGCTCTGTCCTCAACTGATCAAATCTGAACAACAGGCCCTCACCATGACCAACCACCCCAGCCAGACCCTCGCCACCTTCGCCGCCGAACTCTCGTTCGCACAGATTCCCGATCCGGTGCTGCGCCGCGCCGAGGACCTGATGCTCGACTGGCTCGGCTCCGTGCTCGCGGCCCGCTCGGCGCGGCCGGTGCGCAGCATCCAGCGCTTCGCCGAGACGATGGGCCCCGCCGACGGCCCCAGCGAAGTGCTGATCTCGCGCCGCACCACCTCGCCGCTGTTTGCGGCACTGGTCAATGCCGCGGCCTCGCACTACGTCGAGCAGGACGACGTCCACAACGGCTCGGTGTTCCATCCGGCGGCCGTGGTGTTCGGGCCGGCGCTGGCCACCGCGCAAGCCGTCGGCGCGAGCGGTGCGCAGCTGCTCACGGCCGTGGTGGCCGGCTATGAAGTCGGCATCCGGGTCGGCGAGTTCCTCGGCCGCTCCCACTACCGCACCTTCCACACCACGGCCACGGCGGGCACGCTGGCGGCCGCAGCGGCGGTGGGCCGGCTGCTCGAACTGTCGCCGGCGCAGATGCTGCACGCCTTCGGTTCCGCCGGCACGCAGTCGGCCGGCGTCTGGGAGTTTCTGCGCGACGCCGCCGATTCGAAACAGCTGCACTGCGCCCATGCGGCCGCGAGCGGACTGATGTCGGCCTACCTCGCGAAGGATGGCTTCACCGGTGCGCAGCATGTGCTCGAAGGCGCGCAGGGCCTGGGAGTGGGCATGTCGACCGACGCCGATCCGTCGCGCCTCGTCGATGGCCTGGGCACGCGCTGGGCGCTGGCCGAGACCTCGTTCAAGTACCACGCCTCCTGCCGCCACACGCACCCGGCCGCCGATGCGCTGTTGCTGGCGATGACGAAGCACGGGCTGAAGCACGGCGACATCGCGCGCGTCGTGACCCATGTGCACCAGGGCGCGATCGACGTGCTGGGCCGCGTCGCGGTGCCGACCACCGTGCACCAGGGCAAGTTCTCGATGGGCACCGTGCTGGGGCTGATCGCGGTGCATGGCCGCGCCGGCCTGACCGAGTTCGACCGCGACTACCTCGCGCCCGAGGTCGCGGCCTTCCGCGACAAGGTCATGATGGAACTCGACCGCGAGGTCGACAGCGCCTACCCGGCGCGCTGGATCGGCAAGGTCAGCGTCACGACCACCGATGGACGCATCTTCCCGGGCCGCGTCGACGAACCCAAGGGCGACCCCGGCAACACGCTGAGCCGCGCCGAGATCGAGGACAAGATGAAGCGGCTCGCGCAGTACGGCGAGGCGGCCACGCCATCGGAGGCCGCATCGCTGTGCCAGCGCATCTGGGGCCTGGCCGAAGCGCCGCGCGTCGAGCGCCTGCTGGGCTGAGGGATCAGGATGTCTTCCACTTCGACGCCGCGTCCGCCTGCCCGCAGCCTGCTCTTCGTGCCGGGCCACCAGCCCGCGCGTTTCGACAAGGCCTGCGCAAGCGGCGCCGATGCGGTTGTGCTCGACCTCGAGGACGCCGTGCCGCCGGATCGCAAGGACGAGGCCCGCACCCAGGTCGGCGCGTGGCTGGCCGCGCGGCGCAATGACGCGGCAACGCCGGTCATCGGCGTGCGCATCAATGCGGCCGACACCCCGTGGCACGCCGCCGATGTCGAACTCTGCGCCCGTGCCGGCATCGAGGCGCTGATGCTGCCGAAGGCCGAGGATGCGGCCGTGCTGCATGCGATCGCCACCGCGCTGCCCACCGCGGCCTTGTGGCCGCTGATCGAGACCGCGCGCGGCATCGACCGGCTGGCCGGCATTGCGAGCGCGATGCACGTGCAGCGCCTGGTGTTCGGCTCGATCGACTTCCAGGCCGATCTCGACATCGAGGCGGACGACGAGGGCGACGGCCTCGAGCTTCTCTTCTACCGCTCGAAGATCGTGCTGGCCTCGCGCCTTGCGGGGCTGCAGGCGCCCGTCGATGGCGTCAGCACGGCGATCGACCAGAGTCCGCGCCTCGAGGCCGAGGCGCGGCGGGCCCGCGCCCTCGGCTTCGGCGCCAAGCTGTGCATTCATCCGAAGCAGGTCGCGTCGGTCAACCAGGGCTTCTCGCCCGTGCCCGAACGCATCGCCTGGGCGCAACGGGTTCTTGCGGCCGATGCCGCAAGTGGAGGCGCGCCGGTCGCGGTCGACGGCAAGATGGTCGACCGGCCGGTGGTCCTCAAGGCGCAGGCGGTGCTGCGCGCAGCGTCACGCTGAAGCACCGCAAGGGAGAGCGACACGGAGTGCGCCGAAACGGCGCAGCGGGTCGCAGATCGAAAAACGAGACAGGGAGACAGTTCATGAGCCATTCCATGACTCGGCGTGCCGTATGGGTCGGCGCGTCCGCATTCGCAGTCCCGAGGGTGTTCGCACAGCCGACGCCGATCGTCCTCAAGTTCAGCCACGTGGTGGCGCCCAACACGCCCAAGGGCGCCGCGGCCGATTTCTTCGCGAAGCGGGCCGCCGAACTGACCCGGGGCCGGGTCAAGGTCGAGGTCTATCCGAACAGCCAGCTCTACAAGGACAAGGAAGAACTCGAGGCGCTGCAGCTCGGCGCGGTCCAGATGCTGGCGCCATCGCTCGCCAAGTTCGGGCCGCTGGGCGTGAAGGAGTTCGAGGTCTTCGACCTGCCCTACATCTTTCCGGACAAGGCGGCGCTGCGCACCGTCACCACCGGGCCGATCGGCGCCCGGCTGCTGGCCCGGCTGGAGCCCAAGGGCTTCAAGGGGCTGGCCTATTGGGACAACGGCTTCAAGATCATGACCGCCAACAAGGCCGTCCGGCGGCCCGGCGATTTGAAGGGCATGAAGCTGCGCATCCAGTCGTCCAAGGTGCTCGAGGCGCAGATGCGCGCGCTCGGCGCGATTCCGCAGGTGATGGCCTTCTCCGAGGTCTACCAGGCGCTGCAGACCGGGGTGGTCGACGGCACCGAGAACACGCCGTCCAACATCTACACGCAGAAGACGCACGAGGTGCAGGCCCATGGCGCGCTCACCGACCATGGCTATATCGGCTATGGCGTGATCGTCAACAAGAAGTTCTGGGATGCGCTGCCGGCTGACATCCGCAGCGCGCTCGAGGTGGCCATGAAAGAGGCCACCGAGCGCAATGACGCGATCTCGCAAAAGGACAACGACGACGCGATCGCGGCGCTGCATGCCAGCGGCCGGATCAAGTTGCATGCGCTCACGCCGGAAGAACGGGCGGCCTGGATCGCGCAGCTCAAACCGGTGCACCAGGCCATGGCCTCGCGCGTGGGCCCGGAGCTGCTCCAGGACATTCATCGCGCGCTCGGCACGCGCTCTTGAGCCTCCCGGATCACCTTCGGGAGGCCCACCGATGAATGTACTCAACAAGCTGGAGGAGTGGCTGATCGCCAGCCTCATGGGCGGCGCGACCCTGCTGATCTTCGTCGCCGTGGTCCACCGCTATCTGGCGGGACTGCCCCTTGCCGGGCTCCAGGACTGGCTGCTGCAGGTCCACCTGGGCTGGGCCCAGGAGCTGTGCATCTTCATGTTCGTCTGGATGGCGAAGTTCGGCGCCGCCTACGGCGTGCGCACCGGCATCCACGTCGGCGTCGATGTGCTGATCAACCGCCTGGAGGTGCCGATGCGGCGCCGCTTCGTGCTGTTCGGCCTGTTCGCCGGCGCCCTGTTCACCGCGGTGGTCGGGGCGCTCGGCACGCGGCTGGTCTGGGGCCTGGCGCAAAGCGACCAGACCACGCCCGACCTGGAGCTGCCGAGCTGGCTCGCCTACCTGGCGATCCCGCTGGGGTCGTTCCTGATGTGCTTTCGCTTTCTTCAGGTGGCCGTGGCGTTCTGGAAGACCGGCAAGCTGCCACGTCACGATCACGGCCATGTCGAAGGCCTGGGGGCTGACGGCACGCCGGCCCTGGAGGCGCGACCATGAACAGCCTGATCATCTTCTCCTTGCTGGTCTTGCTGATGCTCAGCGGCATGCCGATCTCGATCGCGCTCGGCCTGACGGTGCTGACCTTTCTGTTCACCATGACCGAGGTGCCGCTCGAGGCGGTGGCACTGAAGCTGTTCACCGGCATCGAGAAGTTCGAGGTCATGGCGATCCCGTTCTTCATCCTGGCCGGCAACTTCCTGACCCATGGCGGGGTGGCCAGGCGGATGATCCACTTCGCCTCGGCGATGGTCGGCCATTGGCATGGCGGCCTGGGGCTGGGCGGGGTGCTGGCCTGCGCGCTGTTCGCGGCGGTGTCGGGGTCGAGCCCGGCCACGGTGGTGGCCATCGGCTCGATCCTGCTGCCGGCGATGGTCGCGGCCGGCTTTCCGGAGCGCTTCGGCGCCGGCGTGATCGCCACCTCGGGCGCGCTCGGCATCCTGATCCCGCCGTCGATCGTGATGGTGATGTATGCGGTGGCCACCAACACCTCGATCAGCGCGCTGTTCATGGCCGGCGTGGTGCCCGGCATCGCGCTGGCGCTGCTGCTGGGCGTCGTGACCTGGTACCGGGCCTGGAAGAACGACTATCCCCGCCTGCCGAAGATGGGCTGGTCGGTGCGCCTCAAGGCCTTTCGCGAGGCGATCTGGGGCCTGCTGCTGATCGTGGTCGTGATGGGCGGCATCTACACCGGCATCTTCACGCCCACCGAGGCGGCTGCCATGAGTGCTGTGTATGCGTTCGTCGTCGCGGTCTTCGTCTACAAGGGACCTGGGCCTGAAGGACGTGCCGCGGGTGCTGCTGAACTCCGCCAACATGAGCGCGATGCTGCTCTACATCATCACCAATGCGGTGATGTTCTCGTTCATCCTGGCCAACGAGAACATCCCGCAGGACCTGGGCCACTGGATGATCGCGCAGGGCCTGGGGCCGATCGGCTTCCTGCTGGTCTGCAACCTGGTGCTGCTGGTGGCGGGCAACTTCATGGAGCCCTCGTCGATCGTGCTGATCCTGGCGCCGATCCTGTTCCCGGTGGCCATGAAGCTGGGCATCGATCCGGTGCACTTCGGCATCATGATGGTGGTCAACATGGAGGTCGGCATGTGCCATCCGCCGGTCGGCCTGAACCTCTACGTGGCAAGCGGCATCACGAAGATGGGCATCACCGAGCTGACCGTGGCGGTCTGGCCCTGGCTGCTGGCGATGCTGGGCTTCCTGGCGGTCGTCACCTACTGGCCGGGGCTGTCGCTGTGGCTGCCGGGGCTGTTGCTCAAGTAGCCGGCGCCCGGAGGCCGCAGGCGAGCTCTCGAGGTCACCCGAACCCTTTTAGAACATCCCTAACCGCGAATCAGACGTTTCTCATAGACGTTTCGATGCGGTGCCGTCAGGCTGGATTTAGCTGGCTTGCCTGTCGAAGGCAAGCAGACCCTGCTGTGGCATCCATTGAAGAGAAGAAATCGAGAAGCATGAGCGAAGGATTTTCGGAGGTTGGACACTTTGAGTTCGGCAAGAACGGCAAGGTCATCCTAAGCAAGTCGGATGAGCCGATCACGTACTACAAGATCCATTGGTTCTTGTACACATGGGTGGCGTGTCTAGCATCGGCTGGCAAGGGTTGCGCGGCGCTCTTGAAGACCAAGCTTTCCTTGGACAAGGCCCCTCCGAACCTGCGGGATCAACCGCCATCGCTCAATCCGCCGCCGCCGGAGCTGTCAGGATTTTTGTGTTCGAGGCGGTTGGTGAATTTGCGCTCGACTGATTTCTCTGATGTCTTCTGGCCCCTGCCAGGCCGCCGGAGGCGCCCCGGTTGAGCGATGTACTCATGCTCAACCTCCTGATTTTGCGTTGCCTTGGGCCGCATGCGTGAAACGCTCTTCGTAGAGGATCGCGAATTGATTCATCGCCTCCTTCCAGTTGTGCGCTGCTCGTCCCCAGTCGGCCGTGATGTTGCGCAGCGCCAGCCAGATCAGCTTGGAAGCCGCATCGTCACTGGGGAAGTGCCCGCGCGACTTGATGATCTTGCGCAATTGCGCGTTGATGCTCTCGATCGCGTTGGTGGTGTAGATCACCCGTCGGATCGAAGGCGGGAAGGCGAAGAACGGTATCACCCTATCCCATGCGCGGCGCCAAGCGGCCACCACGGTCGGGAACTTGGTGCCCCAGGGGCCTTGCGCGAAGGCGGCCAGTTCGGCCTCGGCCGCCTCGGCGCTGGCGGCCGTGTAGATCGGCTTGATGGCCGCGGCCAGCAGCTTGCGGTCCTTCCAACTCGCGTAGTCCAGCGAGTTGCGTATCAGGTGCACGATGCACGTTTGCAGCGTTGTCGCCGGATACACCGCGGCCAGCGCCTCGGGCATGCCCTTCAGGCCGTCGGTGACGGCGATGAGGATGTCACCCACGCCGCGAGTCTTCAGATCGTTGAACACCTTCATCCAGAACTTGGCGCCCTCGGTGCCCTCGATCCAAAGCCCCAGGATGTCCCTCGTGCCGTCGGGCAGCACGCCCAACGCCAGGTAGATGGCCTTGTTGCGCACCACCGCGTCTTCCCTGATCTTCACGCGCAGGGCGTCGAAGAAGACCACCGGGTACATCGGCTCCAGCGGCCTGGCCTGCCAGGCGCCCACCTCGGCCATGACGGCGTCGGTGACCGAGCTGATGAACTCGGGCGACACCTCCACGGCGTAGCTCTCCAGCAGGAAGCCCTGGATCTCGCGCATGGTCATGCCGCGCGCGTACATGGCCACGATCTTGTCGTCAAAACCGGTGAAGCGGCGCTCGTGCTTGGGGATGAGCACCGGCTCGAAGCTGCCTTCGCGGTCGCGCGGCACTTCGATGCGAAGCGGCCCGTCGCCGGCCAGGACAGTCTTGGCGCTGCGGCCGTTGCGCTGGTTGGGGCCGCTGGCTTCGGGCTTGGTGGCGCCGCTCGGGTAGCCCAGGTGGTGCGACATCTCGGCGCCCAGAGCGCGCTCGATGAGCGCCTTCTTGAACGCGGCCGTCGCCTCGTTGACGGCCTCGCCGGTCATCGGGCCCGAAACAAACTGGTCAATCAGCTCTTTGGGAATCGACGGCAGTGCCGCCATCCTGGCGGCGATCGCCGCGTTCTTCGCTTTTGTCTTGCTTACTGGCATACATGCTTCCTGTGGTCATGTTATGCCTCGAACACAAAATTCAGGACAGGCTCCCGCCGCCGCGACCGCCGAAACCATCGGGTGCAACCACGGTGGTTGAAGCTGTGAGCGCATTTCAGCGCTGGATCAAGACTCCGCCGCCGCCATCCGGACCATCGCCCAAGCCCGCTCCTGCTGCCCCGGCGGAACCGCCCATTCCGCCATTCGACATTCAGGACATTCCCGATGTGATGGATCGGACGAACCTGCCCGTCTCGGCCAAGATGATGCGTCACTGGTTCGCGGGGCAGTACAACCATTCGCGAACGAAGGATGATTTCGCAAAGGCGATCGGCCAGAACGGCCAGCCCTATCCCGACAACATGATCGATCAGAGCATCATCAAGCTCGATTGGGTGCTCAACTTCCCGCGCGCCAAAACGGCCTATGACGACCTGATTGCCAAGGCGATCCATACGCCGAGGGCGATGGACATACTCCGAGATCAATTGCGCCTATTCACGATGTGTCGCGAAGACCCCTTCGCAGCCTTTGACGGCTTGCGGGCAAACGGGGGCGACGTTCATCGCTTGCACGCCACGCTTCAGTTCCAGCGTGTTGATGTCGATGCGACCTGGCTGGAGAAGTCCATCCAATGGCTTGCCGGCGATGCTGGTGCCGTCCGAGCGCCGGACGATTTGACGGGTGCGCTCGGCAGCTTCTCCTTCTACGCGGCCGTGGGCGTGGTGTATTTCAACCATGTCACCCGAGTCGCCAGACTCGAATCGATCTATGTCTACGTGCGCGATTCATACTCTTTTCTGGACGACGATGAATCGTTCTCTCAATACCTCGGACACTGGAGTCAACAGGGCGTCTATCTTGCTCCGACCCCAAAGTTGGGCCAAAGGAAGGGGCTGCGCTGGATGAACGCGCCTTTGGTCGAGGTGGGGAAGAGCATCTATGAGAAGGGGGCAGTCATGTACCCCGTTACGAACAAGAGCTTTCGCGACTGGCGAATGAAGCACGGCCAGGGTGGTGATTTCATCGCTTACACCAAACCGAAGCTGGTCGGGCTTGGAAGCAACTTCTACGTCAGCCTGTGATGATCCTGTACCAATTTTTCAGCAATGAGTTTGTCCGGGGAGGCTGGTGGATGTTGGCACTGCCAGTGCTGTTCTTCATGATCCTGGCTGCACCCTTCTATATCGCCAAGCGCTGGGAGGGCGCCAAGGGGCGGGCGATTCGCGCTGTCGTGGCCCTCGTGCTGGTGGTGGCGGCCGCCGATGCGGCGGCCTACCTTCAAGCAGCGTACAGGCGCGCCACCGCAGACCCGACTGAATGCAAGGTAACGGGGCCCTCTGCTTTCGGCAAGTATGACGCTCTGGTCTGCGTGACGGGAGGCACTGGGGCTGGGGCCGCCGACTATGGTTTCGTTCGCTTGCGTTCAACGGAAGACGGCTCAATTCTCGCGGAGAAGGAGTTCCGGCTCGGCACCTACAACAAGACTTACTGGTCATACGAGAGGTTCGTCGTGGGGGCAGAAGAAGATCGGTTGGTCTTTGAATTGCCTCCGCCCCTGATAGATCGATTGCGCGCCAAGCTGCCATAGCTCCCTAGCTCCCTAAGAAGAATACCTGGTCGAATCCAGCGACGGCCTCACGAACCACCAAGACAGGGAAAGCGCCTACGGCGCCAAGACATGAAATTGATCGCTAGGGATGGTCTGCAAAACAGGCCCAAGCCTTGCATGATCTGATGCCATGATTTCCAAACGCGTAACTCCCCCGAATCAGTTGGGCTTGGGCCTGAACCTGTCGACGAAGAAGACGCGCAAACGCGAGTTCCTCGATGAGATGGATCGGGTGGTTCCCTGGAGCGCGCTGGTGCAGATCGTCGAGCCGCACAGCCCGCGGGCCAAGACTGGTCGGCCGCCTTTTGCGATCGAGACGATGCTGCGCA
>NZ_JBFUCJ010000142.1:0-15781 GCF_056405295.1 Variovorax sp. P1_H2
TCGTAGGCTTGCAGGAGGGTCGCCAGTACGTCCAGGCGGTCGCCTTCGGGCGTGCCGAGGTCGGGGTCGCTCTCCATCAAGGCCGACACTTCCTTGAGCGCGGCCTTGTAGTCGGCTTCGGTGCGGATCGGGTTGATTTCCATGGTCGTTCTCCTTTCAGTTGGGCTCGACGGTTTGCACGTCGAGCCTGTCGTACACGGCTAAGGGAATCAAGCTGGACTGTCCCGCCTTTGAAACAGGGCTTGGGTGTAGGCGCACGCGCTGCCTAGCGTCTGAAGGTGAACACCGCCGACAAATACGTCACCGGCTGCGTGCCGATGTCCTCGATGCCATGCAGTGCCGAAGCGTCGAACAGCAGCGAGTCGCCGACACCGAGCTTCACGACCCGTGTGCCGTACCGATAGCCGATGTCGCCCGACAGCAGGTAGATGAATTTCAGCCCAGGATGCTGGAAGCTCGCGTAGGGCTCGGCCCCGGGGAGCAGCGTGACCAGATAGGGCTCGACGAACAGATTGCCCGAGAGCAGATGGCCGAGCAGCTCGTAGCGGTAGTCGGCCACCGCGCCGATGCGGTCGACGACGATGCCCTTGCCGGCGCGGACGTGGCAGAAGTCGGCGCGGTCGGGTTGGTCGGAGAAGAAGCGTGAGATCGGCACATCCAGGCCGGCGGAGATGCGGGCCAGCGTCTCGACCGAGGGTGAGACCACCCCGTGCTCGATGCGCGAGAGCAGCGAGCGCGAGATGCCCGCGCGGCGGGCCAGTTCGCCGCCGGAGGCGCCGCTGGCGAAGCGCAGGGCGCGCACCTGGGTGCCTATGAGGGATGCGGATTCGCTGCGGGCGGGCTTCGGTGGTGCGGGGCGCGGCAGTGCGAGCGACGGCGGAAGTTTGAAGGGCTTCGCGGTGGGGAAGGGGGAGGCGATTCGTCTTGTCATGCCGTTGCTCCTCCCCGGGGCGCTGGCACGTGCGAATTGGGCGGCATGAGCGGCGAGCAGGATTCAGGCGCCGAACGATAGCAGCGGCTTGCTCTAGACATCTTCATCTCCCTGTGCCCATCAGCGGTGGGCATATATGCCCATAAGTCTACTGCAAACTTCTTTTTCGCCGAGAGTGGCGTATTGAAAGAGGACGTTTGGCAGATCGGATAGCTTTGTTCGGGGCGGCGATTCAGATGCGGCGCAAAGAGCGCGGCCTCAGTCAAGCCGAACTCGCGGCCAAGGCCGCGTTGTCTCCGAGCTTCGTGTCGCGCATCGAGCGTGGGGTCAGTCCACCTGCCTTGGACACGATTTGTGCATTGGCTGACGCGCTTCGTGTGAAGCCATCCGTCTTGGTTCTCGAGATGGAGAGGTTGGCAGCGTCAAATTCCGTTCGACGCTAGAAGCGAGCTGAACGCAACGTCAGGGCCGCTCAGGTCCACGCAGTGCGGCTCTGCAAAAAGCCCAGAAGCCTTCCCTGCACGAGTCAATGCTTAGTCGGTCGCGCTGGTCGGCCTGGCAATCTCGATGTGCTTCATTCAAGCCTGGAGCCTTCTCGCTTTGTCTAGCCCGCACGCGAGCGAAACATCAATCGCGCCGACCGAAATTTGAGAGGACTCAAACAGTGGCTGGACGCAACTGGACACCCGAACAACGCCAAAGACAGGCCAAACTGACAAAGCGCTGGAGCCCGTGGGAAAACCGGTGAACTAAGGAAGGCAAAGCCGCCGCGTCTCGACACCCTGCGCGCGGCCAGCCTGCGCCTGGAGGTGGCGCCTGGGCGGGTCCTGACGCTCACACCGCGCAGCCGGATCACCGACGAGTTGCGCGGGCTGATTCGCGCCTACAAGACCGAACCGGTGAGTTGGCTGGAGGCCGCCAACGAGCCCGATCCTGATCGCTGGTGCTGGCCGAACGACCCGAGCCCAGACGCCGCGATGAATGGCGCGGAGATCGAAATGCTGCAACGCCGCGTCGATCACTTTCAGCGGCAGCGCATCGGCGCCGATGTGAGCGAGATGCTTGCCGACCGCCTGACCCAGCGCGACCGCGAGGGTGATGACTGGCGAGTATGCGCCGAGTGCCGTCATGGCAACGCGAGACGCTGTGCTGACGGCGCTCCGCTGCCCATCGGCATGTTGCACCGCTGCGACCGCTTTCGCGCTGTATCAGGGCGCGCGCTCAATTCCAAGACTCGGCGGCGAAGCGAGACAGGTCTTGTTTTGTCGGAGAGTGTTCCGAAAGTGCATCCGTCAATACTGGTTGCGCTTGCCATGCGATACCGTGGAGCCGGTCAAGCGCACGTCGCTTGCCTGACATTCAGGGAGGAAAAAATCCATGTCGCAAGATATTTTTTTGAAGCTGACCGGCATTACCGGTGAATCACAAGACGCCAGCCATAGGGATGAAATCGAAGTCTTGGATTGGGAGTGGGAGATCACCCAGCAATCCACCATGCACGCCGGCGGCGGGGGCGGCGCAGGCAAGGCCACCGTCAGCGACCTGACCTTTGACCACTACGTGGATCGAGCGAGCCCCAATCTGCTCAAGTATTGCCTGACGGGCAAGCACATCGACACGGCCACCCTGGTCGTCAGAAAGGCCGGAGGCTCGCCGCTGGAGTACCTCACTATCACGATGGGCAATGTGATCGTCACCAAGGTTGCGCCAGCGCTCACTGCCACCATGTCGCGAGCGAGAGAAGCAGTCAGCCTCGCTTTTGCCCGCGTGAAGCAGGAATACGTCATTCAGAACCAGCAGGGCGGCTCCGGTGGCACCGTAKCGGCAAGCTACGACATTCAAMAAAATCGCGAARGYTRAGGGAGATTAGGAATGACTCTTTTCATCAGCCGTGGCGGAATCGTCGATGCAGAAAAAATCAAGGTGAAGATTTTTGAAAAAATCGAGCGCGGAAAGTTGGATGCGGTGAATGGCATCGTGGTGCACCAAACGAACGGACCTACCGCCGAATCAGCTTTTAATAGCTACAAGATAGCCGGGGCGAAGGGCGC
The DNA here is from genome assembly GCF_056405295.1 of Variovorax sp. P1_H2. Taxonomy (NCBI): domain Bacteria; kingdom Pseudomonadati; phylum Pseudomonadota; class Betaproteobacteria; order Burkholderiales; family Comamonadaceae; genus Variovorax; species Variovorax sp. P1_H2. Next base: position 2,983 of record NZ_JBFUCJ010000142.1, read on the forward strand.
CCATTTTCTCATCGATAGAGACGGAACCATCTATCAAACTGCTTCGCTTTATAAAGTGACCCATCATGTGGGACTGGCTCAATCAAGGTGTCTTCATACTCAAAAATGCACCCCGGCGGAATTCAAGCATGTTAAGAGCTTGGAAGACCGATGGAAGCCGCAGGAAATCTCAAATCGAGAATATAAAAAGAAATGGCCTGACAGATACCCTCTCAATATGGATTCTATCGGGATTGAAATTGTAGGCGCGTCAAAGAACGTTCCGGGCGAACGGTATCCGCAGTATGAAGTTGTCAACGAACAGCAGAATGCATCACTGAAATGGCTGGTCAAGGAACWTGCGGAGACTCTGAATGTCTCTATGTCCGAGGTCCACAAACACCCGGACATTGCAAGAAAAACGCCGACCGAAGCGTCTAGCGCGAAATGGTGAGGCCAAGCATCATGCCAGGGCGAGTGATCGTCCTCTGCTTTGCGCTTTTGATGACAGGGCACGGTTACGCCCGAACTGTCAAGAGCCTCGAAATTGAGGCAGTCGGCCAGCATGACGAAAACTTAAAAAATGAAGCCGCCGCAAGGGCGTGCAARAGGTTTAAACCAACAAAAAATCAACTTATTCGTTTTTTTAACCGAGCATATCCGGTTGAGGCCGACAAGATTCTGCACGAGCGCTACTCAAATTGCTATGCGTACGGCTCCTTGAGGTTCAGCGACGATTCTTTTGGAGCGTGGGTTATGTATTCCAGCGGTGTCGCGAGATTCACTTTTAACAAAGGTGATGTGGTTTATTTGTTTTACAAGAACAACAAATGGCATGACCCCAATGCATGCACCTACGGATATACCGAAGAAGGAGAATGCTGACATCAAATCGGAGCGACGCCAAAATTCGCGTGGGGTGCCGTCAAAAATGGTGGGGCTACGGCGGGCGGAACCTGACGGCAGTTCGCACACAAAAGGGCGGGGTCGCAAAGCAGTGCGGATGGAACCTGCACAGCGGGCCGTACCCCGCGCCACGTCGGTATCAGTCCGTTCAGGTCCAGCATCGGGCAGATCGGGCGGTTCCCAGTCGGCAACGAAAAAGCCCGCCGTCTTGCGACAGCGGGCCCGCGGTATGACAGAAAAAGTAGACCTGACGCAGTACTCAGGCGCAGTCGTGGCAGCAACGGAATCGATTGCCCATGACTAGGACGACCGATTGGCAGGACTACACGCTGCGCATGGTCGACCTGATGGCCGAGCTAGGCGCCGCGCACTACTTCAAGAAGGACCTGCAGGGCTTCCTGCCGGCCGGATATCCGAACCCGCTGCGCGTTCCGCAGCATCATTGAATCGTAGTCAGGGAGGAGGTGAGAGGTCCGCAGCACCTTTCGGCGGGTCGCCTCTCTCCGCAACGTCGCGAGCGAAAACCGAAAGGTCGTACTCCAGGCGCTTGAATGCGATAAGCGACTGTTCTAGTCGTCCGATGTCGAATGTGGGTGGTTGGGCTTTGCCCCTTCGTCTGCGCATAGGGTGAGCAGCGATTTTGTTCTCGAACTTCAGGCCGATGACATCGGCGCTTCCGTCCGGCCGCTCCACGACGTCGAAGTCGGTCCACTCGCCGACCCAGACGCCATGTGCAATTCGGTTTCGGTCTTGGGCTTTGACCTTGAATCGCTCCAGCAGCGAATCACCTCGCTTGAGCAGTTCCGGGAAAAACTTGAGCCCTTGGTGAATGGCTGCGTCGACAGCCTCTGCTTTCGCGTTGGCCATCAACGCAAGTAGTGCGGCTTGTGCGGCACGCTCGGGCCATCCTTCTTTTGGCTGCACCACCGCAACGAAAACGGCCACTAGCGCCTCTTCGACACCCTGCCAGGCAAGAACGGTCCGGCCGACCGCCGCGAGGAATCGCTCATGATCGTCATCTTCGACGGTGTTGGCTTCGTCTTTGCTCATGCGCCGATGTTAGAGGCTCAAGGACAAGCGAACTCGCCAGTTCGCTCCAGAGTCAAATGAACTGGCGGAAACTCGAATCGTCCAGATCAAAGCTCGTCAGAAACTTGGCGAAGTGTGACCCTGCTGACAAAGCCAACCGCAATTGGGGCGGCGCTCCTGTCGCAGTTCCATGACCGCGAATCGTTGCAGCAGATGAAGTGATGAAGTCCTTGGGAGTTGTGCAAACTCCGGAGACGAGGTTCGAAATGGTCATCCCGCCGTTGCTTGACGAGATCGAGGTGCTGATTCGCCAGCGCCTTGAGAGCCACATGCGAGCGGCCAAAGAAAAAGCCTCCACGTAGGGAGGCTTTTGGAATGTGCCGGTAGCGGCTACCGGAGGCGGATGGCCTCTAGCTTCTTGCCAGTGCACAACGCATACAGTCCGTCAAGCTTGGCGTAAGCAGCGTCGAGGTTCCTCAAGGCGTACTCGACGAAGTGAGCTAGTGCGTCCTCTTGCATTTCGTCGTCGTCGGGTTCTAGGTAGTGGATGAGGCTGAGGCGCAGATGCTCAAGCTCGCCCACCGCATCAAACGAATCGAGGAGCTTCGTATACAGATCCTTATCCAACGTTGCGGCAAGCAGCAACTGCTTGCTCATGAAGTCCCGTTGCGTATCCGGAAAGCCTAGTGAGCCGCCGCGTTCGCCCTGGGGGTGTCGGAACTTGAAAGACAACAAGCCATTTTTTGAGGTCTGAAGAGAAAACTCCGTGGCTTCATTTTCGGCTTGTTCACTTTGGATCGTCTCAAAGATCTGCCTGAGCCTCCTTACGGCCCAGTTGTTTCGTTCGCATTCATAGCCGAGCAGCGCACGAAGGGCTGCCTTAGTCCTTGCGTCTGAACGGTAGCGCCGAATCGCCTCCATCACTTCCTTGGCAACGAACAGTAGTACGGCTGCAAGGACGGTGACAGGAAGAAGCGCAACCAACGATTCCATCGACTACTCCGGGCAAAGAAAAAGCCTCCACGTAGGGAGGCTTCTTGAAAAAACCACTGACCAGTTTTGACATCAGTTAGTTTTAGTTAGTCGTCACTTGCGGTCTACGCCGCGGAAAATGGTGCCGGAGAGATGAATCGAACACCCGACCTTCTCATTACGAATGAGCTGCTCTACCGACTGAGCTACACCGGCTAAGCCTTCGATTATAGCGGATCGTGATAGCCGGTCAGCCGCTCGACCTCGTTTTTCGACCCCAACACCACAGCCACGCGCTCATGCAGCTTGGTCGGCTGCAGGTCCATGATGCGATGCCGCCCGTTGGTCGAGGCGCCGCCGGCTTGCTCGACCAGCCAGCTCATCGGGTTGGCCTCGTACATCAGGCGCAGCTTGCCGGCCTTCTCGGGCTCGCGCTTGTCCCAGGGGTACATGAAGACGCCGCCGCGCATCAGGATGCGGTGCACGTCGGCCACCATGCTGGCGATCCAGCGCATGTTGAAGTCCTTGCCGCGCGGGCCATCCTTGCCGGCCAGGCATTCGTCGATGTAGCGCTTCACCGGGGCGTCCCAGTGCCGCATGTTGCTCATGTTGACCGCGAATTCCTTGGTGTCCGCCGGGATCTGGATGTCCTCCTGCGTCAGCATGAAGGAACCCTGCTCGCGGTCGAGCGTGAACATCGCGACGCCGGCGCCCACGGTCAGCACCAGCGTGGTCTGCGGGCCGTAGATGCAGTAGCCGGCCGCCACCTGTCTGTTGCCCGCCTGCAGGAAGTCGCCTTCCTGCACGCCCGGCGTGTCCTCGGGCTTCTTGAGCACGCTGAAGATGGTGCCGATGCTGACGTTGACGTCGATGTTGCTCGAGCCGTCGAGGGGATCGAACAGCAGCAGGTATTCGCCCTGCGGGTAGCGGTTGGGCACCACGTAGATGCTGTCCATTTCCTCGCTGGCCATGGCGGCGAGGTGGCCGCCCCATTCGTTGGCCTCGATCAGCACCTCGTTGGCGATGATGTCGAGCTTCTTCTGGATCTCGCCCTGCACGTTCTCGCTCTCGGCGGTCCCGAGCACGCCGCCGAGCGCACCCTTGTTGACCGCCTGGCTGATGCTCTTGCAGGCACGCGCCACCACTTCGAGCAGCAGGCGCAGCTGGCCGGGGATCAGGCCGTCGGCGCGTTGCTGCTCGACCAGGTAGCGGGTGAGGGATATCTTTTGTTGGGCCATGTCGTAGGGGTCCTTGAGGGGTCAGATCGACAGCGCGCGGCTGACGACCTCGAGCGTGTCCTTGCTCAGGTCGGGCCGCGCGGCCACGCGGGCGATGGCTTCGCGGGCGGCACTGCGGTAGGGTTCGGCCAGCTTGCTCCAGCGGTCGAGCGCACGCGCCAGGCGGGCTGCGACCTGCGGGTTGATGGCGTCGAGCTCGATMACGCGGTCGCTCCAGAACACGTAGCCGGCCGCATCCGGACGGTGCAGGGCGGCGGGGTTGCCGCTGCAGTAGCTGAAGATCACGCTGCGGGCGCGGTTCGGGTTCTTGATCGAGAAGTCCGGGTGCTTCATGAGCTGCTTGACCAGCGGCAGGATGTCGCCGCCGCGGTCGGGTGCGCCGGCCTGCAGCGAGAACCACTTGTCGATCACCAGCGCCTCGTCCTTGAAGATCTGGTGGAAGCGCGCCAGCGCCTGCGCCGCCAGTGCATGGCCGGAGGACACCAGCGCGTTGAGCGCGTTGAAGCGGTCGGTCATGTTGCCGGCGTCCTTGAAGCGCTGCAGCGTCTTGCCCGGCCAGACCACGTCGCCCGAGGCCCGCGCCGCCAGGCACAGGTGGGTGAGGGCGATGCCGGCCAGCGCACGGCGGCCCGAGGAGACCGGGTCGGGCGCATAGGCGCCGGTGTCGTGGTTCTGCTCGTAGGTCTGCTCCCAGTCGGCGAACAGCGCGGTCGCGAGCTGCACGCGCATCGCCTCGCGCACCGCATGCACGCGCTGCGGGTCGACCACTTCGAGCTGCTCGGCGATGTAGGTCTCCGAGGGCAGCGTGAGCACCAGTTCCTTGAAGGCGGCGTCGAGCTCCGGATGGCGCAGCACGCTGCGCATCGCGTCGACGAAGGCGTCGTCGAGCGGCTGCTCGCCGGCCACCGCCGGTTCCGCGATCGCGCGAAGCGCGGCGCGCAGTGCCAGCCGCTGGCCGGCTTCCCAGCGGTTGAACGGATCGGGGTCGTTGGCCAGCAGCGTCAGCAGCTCGGCGTCGGTGTAGTTGTAGTCGAGGATCGCCGGCGCGCTGAAGCCGCGCAGGATCGAGGGCACCGGCTCGGCATCGAGGCCGACGAAGGTGTATTGCTCGCCGGCGCGTGTCAGCACCAGCGTGCGCGTGCCCTGCGTGGCTTCGGCCTCGCCTTCGAGCTGCACCGGCAGCTCGCGGCCATCCGCGCTCAGCAGCCCCAGATTGACCGGGATCACGAAGGGTTCCTTGGTCGCCTGGCCCGGAGTGGGCGGGCAGCTCTGCACGAAGCTGAGCGTATAGCTGCGCGACGCCGTGTCGTAGACGCCGTGGACCGCGAGGCGCGGCGTGCCGGCCTGGCTGTACCAGCGTTTGAACTGCGGCAGCAGGCGCGAGAGCTCGGTGTCGGGGTTGGCGTCGGCGATGGCCTGGGCGAAGTTGTCGCAGGTCACGGCCTGGCCGTCGTGGCGCTCGAAGTACAGCGTGATGCCGCGCTCGAAGCCCTTGCGGCCGACCAGCGTCTGCATCATGCGCACCACCTCGGCACCCTTCTCGTAGATGGTGACGGTGTAGAAGTTGCTGATCTCGATGTAGCTGTCGGGCCGCACCGGGTGGGCCATCGGGCCTGCATCCTCGGGGAACTGGGCGGTGCGCAGCACGCGCACGTCCTCGATGCGCTTGACCGCGCGCGCCGAGGCGTCGGCACACAGGTCCTGGCTGAACTCCTGGTCGCGGAAGACCGTGAGGCCTTCCTTGAGCGACAGCTGGAACCAGTCGCGGCAAGTCACGCGGTCGCCGCTCCAGTTGTGGAAGTATTCGTGGCCGACCACGCTTTCGATGTTGCTGTAGTCGGCGTCGGTGGCGGTGGCCTGGTTGGCCAGAACGTACTTCGTGTTGAAGATGTTCAGGCCCTTGTTTTCCATCGCGCCCATGTTGAAGTCGCTGGTGGCGACGATCATGAAGCGGTCGAGGTCCAGCGGCAGGCCGAAGCGAGCCTCGTCCCACAGCACCGAGTTGATCAGCGAGTTCATCGCGTGCTCGGTCTTGTCGAGGTCACCGGCGCGCACGTACACCTGCAGCAGGTGTTCGCGGCCGTTGCGGGCCTTGATCTGCTGCTCGCGCGCGACCAGCTTGCCGGCCACCAGTGCGAACAGGTAGCAGGGCTTGCGGAAGGGGTCGACCCACTTGGCGAAGTGGCGGCCCTCGGGCAGGTCGCCCTGCTCGACCAGGTTGCCGTTCGACAGCAGCACCGGATAGGCGGCCTTGGCGGCGCGCAGCGTCACCGTGTAGCTGGCCATGACGTCGGGGCGGTCGAGAAAGTAGGTGATGCGGCGGAAGCCCTCGGCCTCGCACTGCGTGAAGAAGGTGTCCTCGCTCACGAACAGGCCCATGAGCTTGGTGTTCTTGATCGGGCAGCAGGTGGTGAAGATCTCGAGCTCGAAGGCGTCGGGCAGGTTGTCGATCACCAGCTGCTCGGCTTCCATGCGGAACGACGCACCCTGGCCGTCGACCAGCACGCGCGCCAGGTTCAGTTCGTCGCCGTCCAGGCGCAGCGGCTCGGGCGCCACCTCGGGATTGCGGCGCAGCCGCATGCGGTTGAGCACCCGGGTCTTGGCCGGGTCCAGGTCGAAGGTCAGCTCGACCGTGTCGATCCAGTAGGCCGGCGCGCTGTAATCCTCGCGAAGGATCGCGATCGGTTGGCCTTGGGCATCACGCAGCTGCATCGAGTGTCTCCAGGAAGTTTGAGTTGTTCAGTTCGTCGTAGTCGCGCACGGCCGCGATCACGTGGGGCCCCGCGAGTTCGGAGGCGCTGTGGGTGGTGCAGACCGCCACCGCGCGCATGCCGCCGCGGTGCGCGGCCTCGATGCCGAAGGGCGCATCCTCGAAGACGATGCAGCGCGAGGGTGCCACGCCGATGCGGCGCGCGGCCTCGAGGAAGATCGCCGGCTGCGGCTTGCCGGGCAGCCCCTCGTCGCCGCCCACGATCGCCAGCGGCGCCGGGTCGGGCCGCAGCTTGGACATCGTGAAGGCGATGTTGTGCTTGTCGCCCGCGGTGCCGACCGCCACCTTCAGCCCGCGCGCGACCGCGGCCCGGTTGAAGGCGCTGAAGCCGGGCACCTCGCGGAACTGGGCGCCGAAGAGCTCGCGGTAGATCAACTCTTTCCGGTGCGTGATCTCGGCGCTCTCGGCTTCGGTCACCTCGCGCCCCATCAATTCGCAGGCGCATTCGAAGGCCGTGCGGCCGGTGGTCTGCCGCATGAACCTCGGGATGTCGATCTCGACCCCATGGCGGATGCCGTACTCGATCCATGCCTTGGCGTGCCAGGGCATGGAGTCGACCATGGTGCCGTCCATGTCGAAGATCAGGGCTTCCACCTTGTGCAGAGTCCTCATTCGGAAACCCCCAAGTTGTCGATCGATCCGCGACGCAGAGCGCCGGCGCGGCCGAGGCCAGGAACACCGCGGAACCGGCTTTGCCGGGCCGCTGGTGTTGCCCCCGGCGAGGGGGTGTGCGGCCACACGAAGTGGGCAAGCCTGGGGGTGAGCTTCATCTACACGCCCTGTTTCAGCGAGGCCTCGATGAAGGCATCGAGGTCGCCGTCCAGGACCTTCTGCGTCGCCGAGATCTCGACGTTGGTGCGCAGGTCCTTGATGCGGCTGTTGTCCAGCACGTAGCTGCGGATCTGGTGGCCCCAGCCGACGTCGGTCTTGCTGTCTTCGAGCTTCTGCTGCTCTTCCTGGCGCTTGCGCATCTCGTGGTCGTACAGGCGCGAACGCAGCCGCTTCCAGGCGACGTCGCGGTTGCTGTGCTGGCTGCGGCCGTCCTGGCACTGCACCACGATGCCGGTCGGGATGTGCGTGAGGCGCACCGCCGAGTCGGTCTTGTTGATGTGCTGGCCGCCGGCGCCGCTGGCGCGGAAGGTGTCGGTGCGGACGTCGGACGGGTTGATGTCGATCTCGATCGAATCATCGATTTCCGGGTAGACGAAGATGCTCGCGAAGCTGGTGTGGCGCCCGCCCGAGGAGTCGAAGGGCGACTTGCGCACCAGCCGGTGCACGCCGGTCTCGGTGCGCAGCAGGCCGAAGGCGTAGTCGCCCTCGACCTTGATGGTCGCGCCCTTGATGCCCGCGGTGTCGCCCGGGGTCTCGTCCTCGATCTGGGTCTTGAAGCCCTTGCGCTCGGCGTACTTCAGGTACTGGCGCAGCAGCATGCTGGCCCAGTCGCAGGCCTCGGTGCCGCCGGCGCCGGCCTGGATGTCGACGAAGGCGTTCAGCGGATCGGCCGGGTTGTTGAACATCCGGCGGAACTCGAGCTGCTTGATGTCGGCCTCGAGCTTGGCGGCGTCATCGGCGATGGCCTGCAGGCCGTCCATGTCGCCTTCTTCCTTCGACATCTCGAAGAGCTCGGTGTTGTCCGAGAGGCCGCTGGTGAGCCGGTCGAGCGTGACCACGACGTCGTCGAGCGACTTCTTTTCGCGGCCCAGCTCCTGGGCCTTCTTGGGGTCGTTCCAGACGTTCGGGTCTTCGAGCGACGCGTTGACCGTCCTCAGGCGTTCGGCTTTGGCATCGTAGTCAAAGATACCTCCGTAAATCGACCGTGCGGGCGCTCAGGTCCGCGAGAGTTGCGCCGATTTGGTTGATTTGCTCTGCATCCATGGGGTGTCCTGACGGTGTTCGGGGGAAACCGCGTATTTTCTCATGCCCGGCATGGCCCGGTCCGGAGAGGGGGGGAGAGCGCTCAGGAGGAGGTGAATTCTTCGATCAAGCGGGCCACGCGGGCGGGCTGGTCGTGGTGCAGCATGTGCCCCGCGTCGTCGACCCGCGCGATGCGCGCATCGGGCACGCTCTTCAGGCGCTCGTGGTATTCGTCCAGCGTATAGCGGCCCTTCCACCATTGGCCCAGGCTGTCGTCCGAGGCCTCGACGGCCAGCAGCGGCGCCCGGATGGCGGCGTACAGCGCCAGCACCTCGTCGATCCGGAACAGGTTGGCGTTGATGATCTTGTGCGCCGGGTCGCCGAGGATTTCCCATCGCTCTTCGCCCTCGGAATTCGGCCGCGCAGCCGACCAGTGGGCGGCCAGCCAATCGGCCTTGTCCTGCGTGAGGCGCGGGTTGGTCTTCATGAGCCGGCGCGCCACGCCGTCGACCGCCGGGTAGCCGGCCAGCGCCATTTCGCCGCGGTGCAGGCGCTTGAGTTCGTCGATCCACTTGCCGAAGCGCTCGGGCGCCTGTTCGGGCTTGAGCGCCGGCATGCCGAAGCCCTCGAGGTTGACGAGGCGGCGCACGCGCTGCGGACGCACGCCGGCGTACTGCATGACCACGTTGCCGCCCATGCTGTGGCCGACCAGGTCGACCGGGGTGTCGCCGGCGTAGTGGTCCAGCAGCCAGTCGAGGTCGGCCAGATAGTCGGGCATCCAGTAGTTGTCGACCTTGCCGCCCTCGCTGAGTCCGAAGCCGCGCCAGTCGGCGGCGACCACGAATCGTTCCTCGGCCAATGCGTCGACCACGAACTGCCAGGAGGCCGCGACATCCATCCAGCCGTGCATCATGACCAGCGGCGGGCGGGTGGTGGACGGTTCGCCCCACAGGCGCACGTGGTAGCTCAGGTGGCGGACGGGAACGAATTCGCTGCGCGAGGGGCGGAGGGCTTGGTACATCGAATCCGATGATAAGGACCCCGGCCGGGCGGCGCAGTCGACTGCAAGACAGGCCTTCGCCGCAACGGGTAGCATTTCGGCCATGCAAAAAATCCAACTCGGTCAGAGCGACCTTCACGTCACGCCGGTCTGCCTCGGCACCATGACCTTCGGCGAGCAGGTCGACGAGGCCACCGCCCACGCCATCCTCGATCGCTCCCTGGAACGCGGCGTCGACTTCATCGACACCGCCGAGATGTACGCGGTGCCGGCGCGCAAGGAGACTTTCGGCGCCACCGAGACCATCATCGGCCGCTGGTTCGAGAAGAACCCGGGCGCGCGGCGGAAGATCGTGCTGGCGACCAAGGTCGCGGGCCCGTCGCGCGGCATGCCCTGGGTGCGCGAGGGCAGCGGCATGACGCCGGCCGACATCGCCGCCTCCTGCGAGGCCAGCCTCAAGCGGCTCAAGACCGACGTCATCGACCTCTACCAGATCCACTGGCCCGAGCGCCACGTGCCGGCCTTCGGCCAGCTCTACTACGACCCGAAGCGCGAGACCTCGACCACCCCGATCCACGATCAGCTCGAAGCCCTGGGCAAGCTGGTCAAGGCCGGCAAGGTGCGTGCGATCGGCCTGTCGAACGAGACGCCCTACGGCGTGCACGAATTCGTGCGGCTGGCCGAGCAGCACGGCCTGCCGCGCGTGGCGACGGTGCAGAACGCCTACTGCCTGGTCAGCCGCGCGGCCGAGAACGGGCTGGACGAGACCATGCACCGGCTCGGCGTCTCGCTGCTGGCGTACTCGCCGCTGGCCTTCGGCCTGCTGACCGGCAAGTACGACCAGAGCGGCACCGAGGGTCCGGACGCGCCCAAGGGCGCCCGCATCTCGAGCTACGAATCGGTGCGCAAGCAGCGCTGGGGCCGKCCCGATGCGCTGAAGGCGGCGCGCCGCTACAACGCCCTGGCCCGCGAGCACGGGCTCACGCCGACGCGGATGGCGCTGGCCTTCTGCTACACCAAATGGCAGGTGGCGAGCACGATCATCGGCGTGACCTCGGTGGCGCAGTTGAACGAGGACCTCGATGCCTGGGGCACGACCTTGTCGCCCGAGCTGCTGGCCGAGATCGACAAGATCCGCTGGGAATTGCGCGACCCGGCCGCCTGAGACTTTGCGGGACAGACCAAGAACTGCGCAGCAGTTTTTTGCTCTGTCCTCGACCTGCTGAGACCTTGCGGGACAGACCAACAAACTGCGCAGCAGTTTTTGCTCTGTCCTCGACCTCCTGAGACCTTGCGGGACAGACCAACAAACTGCACAGCAGTTTTTGCTCTGTCCTCGACCTCCTGAGACCTTGCGGGACAGACCAACAAACTGCACAGCAGTTTTTGCTCTGTCCTCAACTGACTAAAAGCCCGTGGCCAAGAAACCCCACGTCTCCGAAACCCCCGCCGCCCACTTGCTGCGGGCGAACGGCATCGCCTTCACCGAGCATCCCTACGAGTACCTCGAGCACGGCGGCGCCCAGCACAGCGCCGAGGTGCTCGGCCTCGATCCCTTCACGGTGGTCAAGACGCTGGTCATGCAGGACCAGGACGCCAAGCCGCTGATCGTGCTGATGCACGGCAACCGCACGGTATCGACCAAGAACCTGGCACGGCAGATCGGCGCCAAGTCGGTGGAGCCCTGCAAGCCCGAGGTCGCGAACCGGCACAGCGGCTACCTGGTCGGCGGCACCTCGCCCTTCGGCACGCGGCGCGCGATGCCGGTCTACGTCGAGTCGACCATCCTCGAACTGCCGCGCATCGCGATCAACGGCGGGCGCCGCGGCGACCTGGTGGGCATCGACCCCCAGGTCTGCCTGAGTCTGCTCGGCGCCAAGCCGGTGCAGTGCGCGCTGGCAGAATAGCCGGTTGCCTCGAACGGAGGCGCCCGGAGAAGCCGTGAGTTCCTATTTCCCCTCGTTGATCGCGATCGTCCTGTCCTACCTGCTCGGATCGCTCTCGTTCGCCGTGATCGTCAGCAAGTCGCTCGGCATGGCCGATCCGCGCAGCTACGGCAGCAAGAACCCGGGCGCCACCAACGTGCTGCGCTCGGGCAACAAGGGTGCCGCGGTGGCGACGCTGTTGCTCGATGCGCTGAAGGGCTGGCTGCCGGTGTTCCTGATCCAGCAGTTCGGTGCCGCCTGGGACCTGGGCCCCGGGACCGCGGCGGTGGCCGGGCTGGCGGCCTTCCTGGGCCACCTCTACCCGGTGTTCTTCGGCTTCCAGGGCGGCAAGGGTGTGGCGACCGCGGCCGGGGCGCTGGTCGGCATCGCGCCCTTGCTGGGCCTGGCGACCGGCGTCACCTGGCTGATCATCGCGGTCTTCTTCCGCTACTCGTCGCTGGCCTCGGTCGTGGCCGCCTTCTTCGCCCCGGCCTACTACCTGATCGGCGGCCAGATCGCCTGGCCGCTCGACCTCGCGGTGCTGCTGGTGCTGGTGTCGATCAGCCTGCTGCTGATCTGGCGCCATCGAGAGAACATCCGCCGGCTGGCGGCCGGCACCGAGTCCCGGTTGGGCTCCAAGAAATAGCAGAAGGGAACATCTCATGGTCTCCATCCAGCGCTTCCACGTCGGTCCGCGTCTCAGCGAGACCGCGGTCCACAACGGCACGGTCTACCTCGCGGGCCAGGTGCCCGACGACCTGTCGCAGGACATCCGGGGCCAGACCGCGCAGGTGCTGGCGATGGTCGACCGCCTGCTGGCCGAGGCCGGCAGCGACAAATCGCGCATCCTGATGACGCAGATCTTTCTGTCCGACATCACGGACATCGCCGCGATGAACGAGGTCTGGGACGCCTGGATCCCGGCCGGAAACACGCCGCCGCGCGCGACCGTGCAGGCCGCGATGGCCAAGCAGGGCTACAAGATCGAGATCGTCGTGACCGCGGCGGTGGCCTGAGCTCGCCCCCAGGTTGGGCTCACTTCGTGTAGCCCGCCCACCCCCTACCGGGGGCGCAGTCAGCGGCCCGGCGAAGCCGGTTCCGCGACTGCCCACGAACAGGCGGGCGC
>NZ_JBFUCJ010000143.1:0-15408 GCF_056405295.1 Variovorax sp. P1_H2
GCGCCTGAACGAGCCGCGCTACGTGACTCTGCCGAACATCATGAAGGCGAAGAAGAAGCAGCTCGATGTGGTGAAGCCTGAAGACCTGGGCGTGGATGTCAAGCCGCGGCTGAAGACCTTGAAGGTCAGCGAGCCGCCCAAGCGCGGTGCCGGCATCAAGGTGCCCGATGTGGCCACCCTGGTGGACAAGCTCAAGAACGAAGCCAAGGTCATCTGAGACCCGAAGAAGGAACACGAACATGACCGTCCTCGTCATTGCCGAACACGACCACGCCACGCTCAAGCCGGCGACCCTCAACACCGTGACCGCAGGCCTCGCCTGCGCCAGCGGCGATGTCCACGTGCTGGTGGCCGGCGCCAATGCCGCCGAAGCCGGCAAGGCCGCCTCCCAGGTCGCAGGCGTGGCCAAGGTGATCGTCGCCGACAGCCCGTCCCTGGCCGAGAACCTCGCGGAGAACGTCGCCGCCCAGGTGCTGGCCATTGCCAAGAACTACAGCCACATCCTGTTCCCCTCGACCGCCAACGGCAAGAACGTCGCGCCGCGCGTGGCCGCCAAGCTCGATGTGGCGCAGATCAGCGATGTCACCAAGGTCGACAGCCCCGACACCTTCGAGCGSCCGATCTACGCGGGCAACGCGATYGCSATCGTGCAGAGCAGCGATGCGATCAAGGTGATCACGGTGCGCACCACGGGCTTCGATGCGGCAGCGGCCAGCGGCGGCAGCGCGGCGGTGGAAACCGTGGAAGGCGTGGCCGACAGCGGCAAGAGCAGTTTCATCGGCCGTGAAGTCACCAAGAGCGAGCGYCCGGAACTGACGGCMGCCAAGATCATCGTCTCGGGCGGCCGGGCCCTGGGCAGCGCCGAGAAGTTCCAGGAAGTGATGGCGCCSYTGGCCGACAAGCTCAACGCCGGCCTGGGYGCCAGCCGCGCCGCGGTCGACGCCGGCTACGCCCCGAACGACTGGCAAGTSGGCCAGACCGGCAAGATCGTSGCSCCGCAGYTGTACATCGCCTGCGGCATCTCGGGCGCGATCCAGCATCTGGCGGGCATGAAGGACTCGAAGGTGATCGTGGCGATCAACAAGGACGAGGAKGCGCCGATCTTCTCGGTGGCCGACTACGGCCTGGTCGCCGACCTGTTCACGGCCGTGCCGGAACTGGTCAAGGCGCTCTGATCCTGGGCGGCAGCTGAGAACCTGTTTGCGATCTCCCTGGGGTCGCGCAGGCGTCTTTTCGGGAGGGGATGCAAGGCGCAGTGCGCCGCCCATAGCATCGCTATGGGCAAGCGCTGCAACGCCGCAGACCGCCCGAAAAGGCGCCTGCCCTTCGGGTTGGGGCGAAATCGGGCGATTTCTGCGTGCCGCTGCTTGCATGGGCACCAGCCCATGCGGCGCAACGCCACTTCGAACTCATCCCGATTGCGCCCCAACGCGACCCCAGGGAGATCGCAAACAGGTTCTAAGGAAACCCCCGATAGAAAAATGGTCATGGATCGTTACGATCCGTGACTGCTTCCCTGTCGAGGTGCTTGGACCGCGTCCCGGCGTCCGCCCGGTGACACGACGTGGTTCCACCTTCCAGCTTCCCCCGATGACCCCTCCCACCGAGTCCGGCCCCGTGCTGGACGCCGCCAGTCCCCTCCCCCCTGAAATCGAAGCCGCCGACGAGCCGACCCGCGTTCCCCTCGCGATCGAGGACTGGGCCACCGTGCTCATCATGGGCATGCTGGCCTGCATCACCTTCGCCAACGTGCTGGTGCGCTACTTCACCGACTCGTCCTTCGCCTGGACCGAGGAGTTCTCGGTCTTTCTGATGATCCTGCTGGCGCTGGTGGCGGGCTCCGCGGCGGTGGCGCGCGACCGCCACATCCGGATCGAGTACTTCGCCGAGAGCGGCAGCATGGCGCGGCGCAAACGGCTGGCGCAGTTCGGCGCCCTCATGGTCGGCCTGCTGTTCCTGCTGATCGGCGCGCTCAGCGTGCGCGTGGTCTGGGACGACTACCGCTTCGAGGAGACCTCGCCCGGCATCGGCGTGCCGCAATGGTGGTATTCGATCTGGCTGCCGATCGTCTCCTTCGCGATCGCGCTGCGCGCCCTGGGCCTGTTCATCCGCCGCGGCCGCAAGACCAACTACGGCGACTCGCAGCGATGATCCCCACCCTGCTCTTCGTCGCCTTCGTGGCGATGATGCTGGCCGGCGTGCCGATCGGCGCCGCACTGGGCCTCGCCGGCGCCGCCTGCATCGCACTCGCCAACAGCGACGCCCAGTGGTTCGGCCTGCTGGCCGTGCCGCAGAACTTCTACGCCGGCCTCGGCAAGTACCCGCTGCTCGCGATCCCGATGTTCGTGCTGGTCGGCTCGATCTTCGACCGCTCAGGCGTGGCGCTGCGGCTCGTCAATTTCGCGATCGCGATCGTCGGCCGCGGCCCCGGCATGCTGCCGCTGGTGGCGATCGTGGTGGCGATGTTCCTCGGCGGCATCTCGGGCTCGGGCCCGGCCAATGCGGCCGCGGTCGGCGCGGTGATGATCACCGCCATGTCGCGGGCCGGCTATCCGGCCGCCTACTCGGCCAGCGTGGTCGGCGCGGCGGCGGCCACCGACATCCTGATCCCGCCCTCGGTCGCCTTCATCGTCTATTCGGTTCTGGTCCCCGGCGCATCCGTGCCGGCGCTGTTCGCGGCCGGCATGGTTCCCGGCATCCTGGCCGGCGTGGCGCTGATCGTCCCGGCCGTCTGGCTGGCCCGCAAGAACAAGATGGGCGCGCTCGAATCGAGCCTGCCGCGCCCGGCCTTCTGGGCCAGTTTTCGCGACGCGATCTGGGGCCTGGCGGCGCCGGTGCTGATCCTCGGCGGCATGCGCGCCGGTCTCTTCACGCCGACCGAGGCGGCGGTGGTGGCGGTGTTCTACGGTCTCTTCGTCGGCATGGCGATCCACCGCACGATCAAGGTCCGCGACCTGTTCGTGATCCTGCGCGAATCGGGCGAGCTGTCGGCCGTGATCCTGCTGGTGGTGTCGCTGGCCGGCATCTTCGCCTACTCGCTGTCCACCCTCGGCGTGATCGATCCGGTGACGCGGGCGATCGTCAATTCGGGCCTCGGCGAGTACGGCGTGCTGTCGCTGCTGATCCTGCTGCTGATCACGGTCGGCATGTTCCTCGACGGCGTCTCGATCTTCCTGATCTTCGTGCCGCTCCTGTGGCCGATCGTGCAGCACTACAAGTGGGACCCGGTGTGGTTCGGCGTCATCCTCACGCTCAAGGTGGCGCTCGGGCAGTTCACGCCGCCGCTGGCCGTGAACCTGATGGTCTCCTGCCGCATCGCCAATGTGCGCATGGAAGAGACCGTGCGCTGGGTCGGCTGGATGCTGTTCGCGATGTTCCTCGTGATGGTCGCGGTGATCGTCTGGCCAGAACTCGCCCTGTGGCTCCCACGCAAACTCGGCTACTGATTCTTCGATTAATTCCCAAGGAGACTGATCCATGAAATTCCGTCGTTCCCTGCTCGGCCTCCTGGCCGTGGCGGCCGCCCTCGGCGGCTTCTCGGTGGCCGCGCAGGCGCAGAGCTACAAGGCCGAATACAAGATGTCGCTGGTGCTGGGTCCGCCGACGCCGTGGGGCGAGGCCGGCCGCGTCTGGGCCGAGCTCGTGAAGGAGCGCACGCAGGGCCGCATCAACATCAAGCTGTACCCGGGCGTGTCGCTGATCCAGGGCGACCAGACGCGCGAGTTCAGTGCGCTGCGCCAGGGCGTGATCGACATGGCGGTCGGCTCGACCATCAACTGGTCGCCGCAGGTCAAGCAGTTGAACCTGTTCTCGCTGCCCTTCCTGATGCCCGACTACGCGGCGGTCGATGCGCTGACGCAGGGCACGGTCGGCAAGGAGATCTTCGCCACCCTCGACAAATCCGGCGTGGTGCCGCTGGCCTGGGGCGAGAACGGCTACCGCGAGATCACCAACTCGAAGCGCGCGATCAAGTCGCCCGAAGACCTGAAGGGCATGAAGATCCGCGTGGTCGGCTCGCCGATCTTCTCCGACATGTTCAGCGCCCTGGGCGCCAACCCGACCCAGATGAGCTGGGCCGATGCGCAGCCCGCGCTGGCCAGCGGCGCGGTCGACGGCCAGGAGAACCCGCTGTTCCTGTTCACCGTGCTCAAGATGCACACCGTGGGCCAGAAGTACGTGACCACCTGGGGCTACATGGCCGACCCGCTGGTGTTCGTGGTCAACAAGGAGGTGTGGGGCTCGTGGACCCCGGCCGACCAGGCCATCGTGCGCCAGGCCGCGATCGACGCCGGCAAGCAGAACATCGCCCTGGCCCGCAAGGGACTGGTCGAGCCCGACAAGCCGGTGCTCAAGGACATCGCCGCGATGGGCGTGACCGTGACCCAGCTGACCCCGGCCGAGCGCGAGGCCTTCGTCAAGGCGACGCGGCCGGTGTACGCCAAGTGGACGCCGACGATCGGCAAGGAACTCGTGGCGCAGGCCGAGCAGGCGATTGCGGCGCGCAAGAAATAGGCTTCCCAGCGCCCCGAGCCAAAGCCCCGCGACGCGGGGCTTTTTCATTCGCGCCCGGTCGAAGCGTCGACCCGCGCATGGAAGGCGAGCATCGCCTCGCTGACACGCGCAGCCTCGGTGGGGCCGAACACGCCCTCGCCGCAAACGGGGCAGAACTGGCCTTCGACGTCCGCGATGACTATCGATTCGTTCTTGTAGACGTAAGCCACATGGCGACTGTCGGCGACCAGGACGGCCGCGGCGCAGGCGGGGCATTTCACGGCTGAAGTTCCTTGCAGGATGCGATCAGCAATTCGTTCTGCGCGGCGAGCTTCAACTCGACGATGCCGGTGGGTCCGGCCGTGCGGTAGACGTCCGGCCATGACCGGCGATCGGCCGGCGAATTCACGCTGTGATGGAAGTCCGCGGATGCCACTGCCATCGCGTGCTCCAGCAGCCCCGCCGCATCGATCCCCAGCGCGGCGGCCCCTGCCAGCGCGGAGAAACTCGCCGCCCACCGCCCCTCGCGCGCCAGAGCGCGAACCACCGACAGGCCCCAGCGAGGTTTTGCCTTTTCCATCGCTGCATCATCCACCCGCACCTCTCAGCGGCCAATGCGAAGTATCCGCGCCAGCCCCCCGAAACATCGCCCTCCCCGAAAAAACGAAAGCCCCGCGCAGCGGAGCTTTCTGTTGGTGGGACACCGCGGAACCGGCTTCGCCGGGCCGCTGGTGTCGCCCCCGGTAGGGGGTGGGCGGCTACACGAAGTGAGCCAACCTGGGGGCGAGCCTAGTGCTGCAGGATCTTGTTCAAGAAATCCTTCGTCCGCGGCTGCCGGTTCTCCGGGTGCGTGAAGAACTCCTCCTTCGAGCAGTCTTCCAGGATGCGGCCGCCGACGTCGATGAAGATCACGCGGCTCGCCACCTTGCGCGCGAAGCCCATCTCGTGCGTGACCACCATCATGGTCATGCCTTCCTTGGCCAGCGCCACCATCACGTCGAGCACTTCGCCGACCATCTCGGGGTCGAGCGCCGAAGTGGGCTCGTCGAACAGCATCACGATCGGGTCCATGCTCAGCGCGCGGGCGATCGCCACGCGCTGCTGCTGGCCGCCCGACAGCTGCCCCGGGAACTTGTCCTTGTGCGCCATCAGGCCCACGCGGTCGAGCATCTTGAGACCGCGCGTCTTGGCTTCGTCGGCGCTGCGGCCCAGCACCTTGATCTGCGCGATCGTGAGGTTCTCTGTCACCGACAGGTGCGGGAACAGCTCGAAGTGCTGGAACACCATGCCGACCTTGGAGCGCAGCTTCGGCAGGTTGGTCTTGGGGTCGTGCAGCGGAATGCCGTTGACCGTGATCTCGCCCTTCTGGAAGGGCTCCAGCGCGTTCACCGTCTTGATGAGGGTGGACTTGCCCGAGCCCGAAGGCCCGCAGACCACCACCACATCGCCCTTGGCGATGTCGACCGAGCAGTCGTTGAGCACCTGCACCGGGCCATACCACTTGGAAACGTTCTTGATTTCAATCATTTTGTCGGACATCGGTTTGCTCCTTCAGCTCAGCGGATGATGGCGATCTTCTTGTGCAGGCGCTTCACGAGCCACGAGAGCGCATAGCACAACACGAAATAGACGACGGCGGCCAGCAGGTAGGCCTCTTCGGGCCGGCCGAAGTTCTTGCCCGCGGTGTCGAAGCCCTTGAACAAATCGTAGGCACCGATGGCGTAGACCAGCGAGGTGTCCTGGAACAGGATGATGGTCTGCGTCAGCAGCACCGGCAGCATGTTGCGGAAGGCCTGCGGCAGGATCACCAGCTTCATGTTCTGGCCGTAGGTCATGCCCACCGCCTGCCCCGCGAACACCTGCCCGCGCGGAATCGACTGGATGCCGGCGCGCATGATCTCGCTGAAGTAGGCGGCCTCGAAGGCGACGAAGGTGATGATCGCCGAGTACTCGGGCCCGATCGGCCGGCCGATGATGTTGGGCACCAGCAGGAAGAACCACAGGATCACCATGACCAGCGGAATGCTGCGCATGCCGTTGACGTAGATGGCCGCGGGCATGTCGAGCCACTTCTTGCCCGACAGCCGCATCAGCGCCAGGAGGGTGCCGAAGAGGATGCCGCCGAGCGTGGCGACCACCGTCAGGAAGACGCTGAAGTAGAGGCCCTTCAGCAGGAAGCTGCTGACGACCGCCCAGCTGAAGAATGTGAGGTCGAGATTCATGTCAGTGTCCTCCGCCGGTTCCGGCCACGACGAAGCCCGGCACGCGGACCCTCTTCTCGACCCAGGCCATGATGCGGTTGATGACCATCGCGGAGATCACGTAGAGCACGGTCACGGCCATGTACATCTCGGTCACGCGCGCGGTCTCCTCGCCGGCCTGCATCGCGAACTGGATCATCTCGGGAATCGACACCGCGAAGGCGACCGACGAGTTCTTGAAGATGTTCATCGACTCGCTGGTGAGCGGCGGGATGATGATCCGGTAGGCCATCGGCAGGATCACGTAGCGGTAGTACTGCGGCGTGGTGAAGCCCACCGCCATGCCCGCGTAGCGCTGGCCCTTGGGCAGCGCCTGGATGCCGGAGCGCAGCTGCTCGGCGATCCGGGCCGAGGTGAAGAAGCCCAGCGCGAACACCACCAGGATGAAGGGCGGCAGGCCCGACATGACGGGAAACATCTTCGGCACCACGTGGTACCAGATGAAGATCTGGACCAGCAGCGGAATGTTGCGGAACAGCTCGACCCAGGCATTGCCGAAACGCACCAGCCAGGGGCTGTCGGGCAGCGTGCGGATCACGCCGACCAGCGAGCCGAGCACCAGCGCCACGACCAGCGAGCACAAGGACACCGACACCGTCCAGCCCCAGGCCGACACCAGCCACTGCCAGTAGGTCGGTATCTTGCCGCCCGGATCTTGCAGGAAGACCTGCCAATCCCATTTTCCCATTTCAACTCCTCGATGATTGTTGGAGGCATCTCATAAAACAAACGCCCGCCGAAAGAGGCGGGCGTTCGTTCACGCGTCAGCCCACGCGATTTACTTCTTGGCGTAGTCTTCCATCGGCTTGTCGTTCGGGCTGGCCCACGCGGCCTTGGTGGCCTCCGACAGCGGCAGGCCGACCTTGGTGTTGGTCGGCGGGATCGGCTGCATGAACCACTTGTCGTAGAGCTTGGCCAGCGAGCCGTCGGCGATCTGGCGCTTGATGCTGTCGTCGACGGCCTTCTTGAAGGCCGGGTCGTCCTTGCGCATCATGCAGGCGATCGGCTCGACCGACAGGGGCTCGCCGACGATCTTGAAATCGGCCGGGGCCTTCGACTTGGCGATGTTGCCGGCCAGGATCTGGCCGTCCATCACGAAGGCGTCGGCGCGGCCCGACTCGAGCAGCAGGAAGCTGTCGGCGTGGTCCTTGCCCATGACTTCCTTGAAGTCGATGCCCTGGGCGCGCTCGTTCTTGCGCAGGGTCTGGACCGAGGTCGTGCCGGTGGTGGTGGCCACGCTCTTGCCGTTGAGGTCCTTGATCGAATTGATGCCCGAGCTGGCCTTGACCGCGATGCGCACTTCTTCGACGTAGGTGGTGACGGCGAAGGCGACGTCCTTCTGGCGCGTGGCGTTGTTGGTGGTCGAGCCGCATTCGAGGTCGACCGTGCCGTTCTGCACCAGCGGCACGCGGTTCTGCGAGGTCACCAGCTGGCGCTTGATCTCCAGCTTGGGCAGGCCGAGCTGCTTCTGGATGTCGGCCAGGATGCGCTCGGACATCTCGGTGTGGAAGCCGACGTACTTGCCGTCGCCGATGGTGTAGGCCAACGCGCCGGACGAGTCGCGCACGCCCATCGTGACGGCACCGCTGGACTTGATCTTGGCCAGCGTGTCATTGGCCTGCGCGAAGGCTCCTCCTGCGGCGAGGACCATCACGGCCAACGCCAATACCTGCTTCTTCATATTCGACTCCTGAGACTGAGAGATGGACACGAAATTCTAGACGCCCGCATTCTGCGCCATACCCGGACCAACCCGGTGCGCCTTGCACCGCGGGAGGGCGCACCGACGATCGGTCGGCACCGCCACCGCGCGCGAAGCCGCCTCGCGGATGCCGTGAACCCTAGCTTCAAAGCACCCTTTGTGCCCGAAAAACGTGTGGCGGACTTTAGTGGGACATGCCTTCGGTGACCAATGCCAAATCCAGCGGTCGGCATGTCACCGCTTCATAGTTTGTGCACTGCACAAGAGACGGGCCCAGGCCTCAAGCCGTGGGCTGGGTCTGCAGCAGATACGTCCACAGGGCATCGGCCGCACCCTTGCCGCTGCGGGCGCCGGTCTTGCCGGCGGCCGGCGCGCCCGGCCGCTCGCGGTAGGCGCGGATCTCCATCGTGGCATCCAGACGATCGATCTCGGGCGGCAACGCGCTCACCAGCGTGCGGGCGCGCACCTCCTTGCGCACGGCGCTCTGCGGCAAGAAGGCGATGCCATGGCCTTCGAGCGCCATCACCTTGAGGCCCTCTGCCATGTCGGTCTCATAGACGCGGTCGAGATGGATCGCGGTGCCGGACTCCTTCAGCAGCTGGTCGACCACGCGCCCGAGGTAGGCGCCCGGCGCATAGCCCAGATARGGCAGSGGCTGGCCGGSSCGGCCCGGCAGGCGGTAGCGCGGCGCGCCTTCGGCATCGGGTTTGACCCAGGGCGCGACCACCTCCTCGCCGAGGCTCACCATCTCATAGCGGTTGGCATCCAGCGGCAGCGGCTGGGAGGGATGGTGGTAGGCGATCAGCACGTCGCAGCTGCCCTCGACCAGGCGCAGCACGGCATCGTGCACATTGAGCGCGATCAGCCGGCTCTTCATCGGCCCGAACTGCTCGCGCAGGCTGGTGATCCAGGCCGGGAAGAAGGTGAAGGCGAGCGTGTGCGGGATCGCGAACTCGATCACGTCCTGCGCCGCCGCCGAATGCCCGCGCAGCATGGCGCGGGTGCTCTGCAGCGCCTGCAGCATCTCGATCGCCTGGCCGTAGAGGGTCTGGCCGGCGGGCGTCAGGCGGGTGGGATAGGAGCTGCGATCGACCAGGTCGGTCCCGGCCCAGCCCTCGAGTGCCTGGATGCGGCGCGAGAAGGCCGGCTGGGTCACATGGCGCAGCTGGGCGGATCGGCTGAAGCTGCGGGTCTCTGCCAGGCTGACGAAGTCTTCGAGCCACTTGGTTTCCATCGGGCGATTATGCGAGCGCTGCGACATACTGGCGCGCACCGCCAACGAGCCCGCCACCGCCATGAATGCTGCCGACCTCCTCGCCCTCGACGCCACCCGCCTGTCGCAGCTGATCGCGGCCCGCACCGTGTCCTGCCGCGAGCTGATGGCTGCGGCGCTGGCGCGCATCGACGCGCTCAACCCGCGCTTCAATGCGATCGTCTCGCTGCGCGACCCCGGCCAGTTGCGGGTCGAGGCGGACGAACGCGATGCCCAGCTCGCGCGCGGCGAGCGCCTCGGCTGGATGCACGGCTTCCCGCTGGCGGTCAAGGACCTGAGCCATGCCGCCGGCCTGCCGACCTCGATGGGATCGCCGATCGCGCTGCGGACGCCGGCACGCAACGACAGCCTGCACGTGGCGCGCATGCGCGGCGCCGGGGCGATCGTGATCGGCAAGACCAACACGCCGGAATTCGGGCTCGGCTCGCACACCTACAACACGGTCTTCGGCACCACCCTGAACGCCTGGCAGCCCGCGCTCAGCGCCGGCGGCAGCAGCGGCGGCGCTGCGGTGGCGCTGGCCCTCGGCATGCTGCCGGTGGCCGACGGCAGCGACATGGGCGGCTCGCTGCGCAACCCCGCCGCCTTCAACAACGTGATCGGCTTCCGGCCTTCGCGGGGGCGGGTGCCGGGGGCGCCCGAGGACGAGCTGTTCCTGCAGCAGCTCGGCACCGAGGGACCGATGGCGCGCACGGTCGAGGATGCCGCGCGGCTGCTCGCGGTGCAGGCGGGCTTCGATCCGCGGCTGCCGCTGTCGCTGGAAGGCGCCCTGCCCTCGCCCGACACGCTGCAGCTCGGCGGCGACCCCAAGGGGCTGCGCATCGGCTGGCTCGGCAGCATCTGGCCCGAGCTGCCGCTGGCGCCCGGCGTGCGCGAGCTTTGCGAGAAGGCGCTGCAGACCTTCCGCGACCTCGGCTGCGAGGTCGAGCCGCACCGGCTCGACGTGCCACGCGAACAGAACTGGACCGCCTGGCTGCGCCTGCGCCAGCTGCTGGTGGGCGGCAAGCTGGGCGCGGCCCACGCCGACCCGGCGCTGCGCGGCAAGCTCAAGCCCGAGGCGCGCTGGGAGATCGAGCAGGGCCACCTGCTCGACGCCGCGGCGCTGTACCAGGCTTCGGTCTATCGCTCGAACGTCTACCGCGCCTTCCTGCGGGCCTTCGAGCGCTTCGACTTCGTGGTGGCGCCGACGGCGCAGGTCTTTCCCTTCGACGCGACACTGCCTTGGCCGACCTCGGTCGGCGGGATCGAAAGCGACACTTACCACCGCTGGATGGAGATCGTCACGCCCTTCACGCTGGCCGGGCTGCCGACACTCAATGTGCGTGCGGGCTTCAATGGCGACGGACTGCCGATGGGGCTGCAGATCGCGGGGCCGGTGCATGCGGACATGGCGGTGCTGCGGCTCGGGCATGCGTATGACCTGGCCTGTGGGTGGGGCGCGGTTCATCCGCCGGTGCTTGGATCGTCTTCCTGAACTTTCCTGAGCTTTGGAGGGGCGCCCGGCACGCGGTACGGGCCAGTCGACCCCACTGCGCCGGCCCTTCGGGCTGCCTTGCGGTGCTCGCTCCAGGCGGGGTCCGCGCGAAACTCGCCTTCGGCTCAAACACGCGCGGCCCTTCTTCCGCCTGAAGCTGCGCTCCTCAGCGGCGCAGAGGGGATCGCCCGTCCCGCACCGCATGCCGGGCTCCGTGGGGGTGCGAGGAGTGCGTGCGCCTCCGACGTCGAGAGCCTGCGCGCAGCGAAACCGTCGAAGCGAACTGTGCAACCCCAACGTGTCTGCGGTGGTGGGCGGTATGCCCTGGGCCGGCCGTTGAGGCACCGCCGAGCAGCGCAGTGGTGCGCGGATCAGTGCTCGCGACTGTTTGAGTGGAGCGAAGCGGAGCGAGTTTGAGCGAGACCCCGCGTACCGCGAGCAGCGCAGGGAAGCCGCGAAGCGGCCGGTGACGTCGGCCGGCCCAGGGCATACCGCCCGCCGCCGCCGCCCCCTCCGCCCACGCCGACAACAAACCCCTCAGATAGGCGACACCACCCCGCGCCCCGAAAAGTGCCCTTCGGCATTCGCCAGGAAGCGATCGAAGGAGGCCTGCGTCGCCTCCGGCGACCAGCCCGCCATGTGCGGCGTCAGCAGCACGTTGTCGAGCCCGATCAGCGGCTCCGGCGGCAGCGGCTCGCTCTCGTAGACGTCGAGCCCGGCCCCGGCGATGCGGCCTTCTCGCAACGCAGCCGCCAGCGCCTCGGTGTCGACCACGCTGCCGCGCGAGATGTTGATCAGGAAACCCTGCGGCCCCAGCGCGTCGAGGATGGCTGCATTCACCAGGTGCCGTGTGCCGGCACCGCCCGGCGTCGCGACCACCAGGATGTCGGCCCAGCCGGCCAGTGCCTGCACGCTGTCGAAGTAGCGGTGCGGCACGCCCTCGCGCGGCTGGCGGTTGTGATAGCCGACCGGCATGTCGAAGCCCGCCGCGCGCTTGGCGATCTTCTGGCCGATGGCGCCCAGCCCCAGGATGCCCAGGCGCTTGCCCGACACGTTCGGCGGATGCGGGATCATTTCGCGCCGCACCCCTTCGCGGCACAGCCGGTCGAGCGTGCGGATGTGGCGCATCGCGCCGATCAGGAGACCGAAGGCGTGGTCGGCCACGCAGTCGTCGTTGGTGCCCGCGCCGTTGGCCAGCGCGATGCCGCGCGCCCGCGCCGCATCGATCGCGATCCCCTCGTAGCCGGCGCCCATCGCGCAGACCAGTTCGAGCTTGGGCATCGCCGCGATCTCGGCCGCGGTCAGCCCGATCGAGCCGATGGTCAGCACGGCGCGGAAGCGCCCGCCCTGCGTGGCGATCAGCGCATCGCGCTCGGCCTGGCTCGGCACCGGCAGATAGCTCATGTCATAGGCCGCTGCGACCTGCGCCCGGTGGACTTCGGACAGGCTGTTGAGCACCAACAGCGGGATCTTCTCCGACATTCTCGAATTGCTCCTGAACCAATCAATCAATCAATCAATCAACGGGAATGGGTTTCACAGCACCGGCTCGGCCTCGAGCTTCTGCAGGCGCCACATCTGCGCGTACTTGCCCTGGCTCGCCAGCAGCTGCGCATGCGTGCCGCGCTCGACGATCACGCCGCTCTCGAGCACCAGGATCTCGTGCGCGTCGACCACGGTCGACAGCCGGTGCGCGATCACCAGCGTGGTCTTGTTGCGCGCCGCGCTCTTGAGCTCCGACTGGATCGCGCGCTCGTTGGCCGAATCCAGCGCTGAGGTCGCTTCGTCGAAGATCACGATCGGCGGGTTCTTGAGCAGCGTGCGCGCGATCGCCACGCGCTGCTTCTCGCCGCCCGAGAGCTTGAGCCCGCGCTCGCCGACCATGGTCTCGTAGCCCTTGGGCGTGTGGACGATGAAGTCGTGGATGCGCGCCGCCCGCGCGGCCTCCTCCACTTCCTCGCGACTGGCGCCGGGACGGCCATAGGCGATGTTGTATTCGACCGTGTCGTTGAAGAGCACGGTGTCCTGCGGCACGATACCGATCGCCCGCCGCACGCTGGCCTGCGTCACCTGCCGGATGTCTTCGCCGCCGATCGTGATGCGGCCTCCGCCGACGCCGGGCCGCCCCAAGTCGGCGGCGGCCCACTCGGGGGGCAGCGAACCACGCGCAGCGGGTGCGCTCGGGGGCCCGATGCCCACGTCGTAGAAGCGGTACAGCAGCCGCGCCAAGGTCGACTTTCCCGAGCCCGAGGGCCCCACCACCGCCACCGTCTTGCCGGCCGGAATCTCGAAGCTCACGTGCTTCAGGATCGGCCGCGCCGCCTCGTAGGCAAAGCTCACGTCCTCGAAGCGTACCGTGGAATCGTGGCCCGCCAGCGGCCGGGCCTCCGGCGCGTCGCGCACCTCGCGCTCCTTCTCGAGCAGCACGAACATCTTGTCCAGGTCGGTCAGGCTCTGCTTGATCTCGCGGTAGATCACGCCGAGGAAATTGAGCGGAATGTAGAGCTGGATCATGAAGGCGTTGACCATCACCAGGTCGCCCAGCGTCATTTGGCCGTCGACCACGCCCTGCGTGGCGCGGTACAGCATCGCCACCAGGCTGACCGCGATCAGGCACTGCTGGCCGGCGTTCAGCATGCTCAGCGTGGTCTGGCTCTTGACCGCCGCCTTGCGGTAGCGCTCCAGGCTGGCGTCGTAGCGGCCGGCCTCGAAGCCCTCGTTGTTGAAGTACTTGACCGTCTCGTAGTTGAGCAGCGAATCGACCGCATGGCTCTGCGCCACCGAGTCGAGCTCGTTCATGGTCTTGCGGAACTTGGTGCGCCACTCGGTCACGGTCACTGTGAAGACGATGTAGACCACCAGCGCGGCCAGCGTGATCCAGACGAAGCCCGCGTCGAACTTGACGCCCAGGATGCTCAGCACCAGCGTCAGCTCGATGATGGTCGGCACGATGCTGTAGAGCGACATCGAGATCAGCGAATGTACGCCGCGCGTGCCGCGCTCGATGTCGCGCGTCATGCCGCCGGTCTGGCGCTCGAGGTGGAAGCGCAGGCTCAGCGCGTGCAGGTGCTGGAACACCTCCAGCGAGATGCTGCGCGCCGCCCCCTCGGTGGCCTTGGCGAAGACCAGCTCGCGCAGCTCGTTGAAGACCGCGGTCGACAGCCGCAGCAGCCCGTAGGCGACCAGCAGGCCGAACGGCACCACCAGCAGCGAGGCCGCGCTGCCGGGCTTGATCGACATCGCGTCGACCAGGTTCTTGAGCAGCACCGGCACGCCGACGTTGGCCACCTTGGCGCCGACCATGAAGCTGAGCGCCGCCATCACGCGCCATTTGTAGCGCCATAGATAGGGGAAGAGCCGCCGCAGCGTCGCCCAGTCCGAGCGATCGCTGCGGGCGGGCGTACCCGCCGAGGTGGGGTGGGGAGAGGAAAGTGCTTCGCCGCTGCGGCGCATGGGAGACAATCGTGGCTGGGAACCGGCTCACCCCCATGCTTCGCGCACTGCGTGTCGCTTCAGCCCCCCCCTGCAAGGGGGCGATACCAGCAGCCTGGCAAAGCCAGTTCTGCGGTATCCCTGGGTTGGCACGCTGCACGAATCTAAAGAGTTGAGCCGATTCCTTGGTTATTCGTTTCTATCCAGATTGTGCCTATGTCCGCCAATTCCAGCGCCAACCTCACCGCCACGCTCAAGAGCCTTCCGGCCGACATGGAGCTGGTGCTCAAGGTGATCCCGATGCCGGCCGACTGCAACGCCAACGGCGACATCTTCGGCGGCTGGGTCATGGCCCAGTGCGACCTGGCCGGCTCGGTGATTCCGGCGCGCTACGCCAAGGGCCGGATGGCGACCGTGGCGGTCAACGAGTTCATCTTCAAGCAGCCGGTGCGGCTCGGCGACATCCTGTCGTTCTACTCGAAGCTGGTGCGCATCGGGCGCACCTCGGTGACCGTGCTGGTCGAGGTGTTCGCCGAGCGCTTCAGGGCGCAGGGCGAATACATCAAGGTGACCGAGGCGACCTTTACGTACGTGGCGATCGACGACGACGGGCGGCCTCGGCCGATCGAAAAATAGGCTCGCCCCCAGGTTGGGCTCACTGCGTGTAGCCCGCCCACCCCCTACCGGGGGCGCAGTCAGCGGCCCGGCGAAGCCGGTTCCGCGGGGCTGTTGCTCGCCCCCAGGTTGGGCTCACTTCGTGTAGCCCGCCCACCCC
>NZ_JBFUCJ010000144.1:0-15121 GCF_056405295.1 Variovorax sp. P1_H2
GCGGTAATGCGGGACGGCGCCCGAAACGTCCACGTGGAGACTCCCCGATCCCTGCGTGCCAAAGATCCACGCCGTGAGCGGGCTCAGATCGAACACCCCGTCCTTCGCGACGGCCGAGAACTTCAGATCCGAAACCGTGAAGCCCTCGTTGCGAACCTCCCCGCAAGCGAGTTCCGCGGTGAATGAAAGGTCCTTGATGAGGTTCGAGCGCTGCCCGCCCGAAAACCGCACGCGATGCATGTCCAGGCGGCAATCCGCAGCCTCGAACCTTCCCCCGGATCCTTGGTCCACGTAGACGAGCGTCCCGTGCAAAAGGGAAACGTTCGGCCAGTCCAATGCAGGCAGCGTTGCTGCGGTGGCCTCCGGCTGCTCGAAGTTGAAGCGGCCATCACGGTCCTTCTCGATGGAGACCGTGGCGTGTTGCAGCGTGATCCTCTCGACCTGCACCTCGTTCTTGAGTAGGGGCAGCAGACCGACCTCGATTCTGGCCTGCTTCGCGGTTGCGAGGTCCCTCCCCAGGTTGCGAATGTGCACATCCTCGAGCGTGACGTGCACGCCGGGGAAGAAGCCGATTCCCCGCCGTCCGCCGACGCTGACCTCCATCCCCAAGGCGCGCGAGGCCGCCGCCTCCAAGCGCGCCTTGCCGACGTTGCCGTCCACAAGGAGAAGCAGCGCCCCCGCGACAAGGACAAGAAGACCCGCCAACCCGATAGCGACGAAGAGGAGGGTTCTGGTTGATCGTGCCATCGGCTCAGTTGTCACCGAGGTCGGTGTTCGCTATCAGACAAACTGTCATAACGATATCGCCTCGGATCTGTCTTGACTGTGCGGTGGCGCCCTGACTCACGGATAGCTTCAGGGGCAGAACGGTCTTTGCCGACTTACCCTCGGGAATGAGGCTCAGAGTTGCGTCCAACCGTCCTGTGGGACGCCCGGTGCAAGGGGGTGCCGATCGGGTCTGGCATCGGCGGAGAAAGCACGTAGGCCCGATGCAGCAGCGCACAGACGGTTGGTGCTTTGAACCATGCCTGAGAAGAGTGGCCGCGCCACTGCGCTGCTCCGGCTTGGTTGTCGATGTCCGTCCGCATCGTCGCGTCCAGTACCGGCATCATCCCGCTGGTCAGCCGCTTTTCAGCCATCCACACAACCGCCCTGAACAGGATTGGTTCCATGCTACGGCCCCTCAGGTATGTGCGAACCAGGGATTCAGCCGCAAATTCGGAAGTGGTCATCGCGTTGCTCCATGCGCTGTGTGAACGCACAGGAACAGTACTTCTGAATCCATTCGCGATCCGTGCGGTGTCGCACATAGGCGTTCTGCTACCGGTGCGTCATGGGCAGAAGACAGCCCGTGAACCGATTCGCGTCCTATCTTCCTGCCGCGACGTAGGCGGCCGTGTCGAGCGTGCCGATCCAGCGGCTGATCTTGCCATCCTTGAGCGTGAAGAGATGCAGCCACTCGCTCTCGAAGACCTTGCCGTTGGGTCGCGGCTGGGTCTGTTCCCAGCCAAGAACGGTGACGTGATCAGGTCCTTCGAGGAATTCGCGCGGCTCGAACTTCTGGATGTCGTCCGACTCGGCCACCTTGCCGAACCATCCTTGCACCTGTTGCTTGCCGGTGTACCGGCCTGCATAGGGGATGCCCGCGCTGGCCAGGAAACGCCAGTCCACGTCATCGGTCAGCAATGCCAGGATGCCTTCGACGTCGCCGCGCCCGAAAGCGGCGTAGGCCTGTTGTACGACTTGGGTCGGTGTGCTCATGACAGTCCTCCGTAGGAGTGCGAATTCAAAGTCTAGACCTGCCTTTGGCCGTTTTCAATTTGACCTCGACACGGCAGGGACGTACCCCCTATACGCTGCGCCTGTTGCTCCGGATCCAGCTGCGTGTTGACGAATCTCCTTCGGTTGAGGGCGGTCAATCCCATGGCGGTCCATTTTTCCCAGATCCGGACCTTGATCGAAGGCTGGATCGTGACGGCCTGACCTCCCCGTGTCCTACAGCAGTTCAAGCGCCGCTACCACCCGGGACACGGCGCGCCTCGCTAGATTGAAAGCAGTGGTTCGGTCGAACCACCGATTTCATCCAACTTGCGAGGGAAGCGATATGAACAAGGACCAGGTGGCAGGTCGCGTCGAAGAGGCCAAGGGCAAGGTGAAGGAAGTGGCCGGCAAAGTCACCGGCAGCGACAAGCTGAAGACCGAGGGCCTGTTGGACCAGGCAGCCGGCAACGTGCAGAAGACCTACGGCGACGCCAAGGAAAAGGCCAAGGACGCTCTCAAGAGCGTGCCGCACCAACGGTGAGACCGAAGGGCCCGGGCGATACGGTCGCGCGAGCCCTTCTATTTGACTGACAGGAGGTTTCCCATGACTGATCTCAACCGGATTTCGAGGCACTCCCGCAGCTGGACAGTGCTGATGCTGGCAGCTGGCGCGCTTGCCCTGGCGGCTTGCGGTGACAAGGCCGGCAACGAGACTGCGGGGCAGAAAGTGGATTCGGCGATCGCGAAGACCGAGCGGGCCGGTGCCGACGCCAAGGCGAAGGCAGATCGGATGGTCAGCGATGCCAAGGCCAAGACGGAGTCGACGGCCGCCAGCGTGGCCGGTGCAGTCGACGATGCGTCGATCACGGCCGCCGTCTCGACGGGCCTTGCGAAGGACCCCGAGCTGAGCGCCATCAAGATCGACGTCGACACCAAGGGCGGCATGGTGAGCCTGAGCGGTCCTGCGCCCAACGCAGCGGCCAAGGCACGTGCTGAGGAGATCGCGAAGTCGGTCAAGGGCGTCAGCGCGGTCAGCAACCACCTTGAGGTGAAGTCGATGTAATCCGCCCGACGGACTTCTTTTCGCCCACAAAGAAGCCCCGCATCGCGGGGCTTTCTATGGGGCTGTCGGACGCAGTCGGCATGGCGTTCCCCCACTTGCACCGAGCGGTTGGGCGCGGCGCAGCCAGACGCCTGACCAGGTGCGCTCGGCACGCCTGGAGACAATCGCGGAGTTAGCGCCCTGGCCGTCCCAGGTGGCACCGAGCGGGTAGGGGCGGCCGGGCCAGACGGCGCTCAGCGGGATGTGCGGGCGCTTCGTCATGGGTGAGGCCGATCGTCTTTCGATGGCCATACGGTGGCAGGCGGACTCGCTGTCGTGGAGCCGTCGCGGCGCAGCGGATCGTGCGGGCCCGGCCGCGATGCGAGCCGGCGCTTGGGCCACCAGTCCTCGATGCGGTCCGCGGCCCATTCCTTGCCCGCGAGGCCGAAGGCCAGGGCCAGCGCGAACACGACGCCGCCGAGGATGATCAGGAAACTCTGGCGCACGATGTCGCCGCCCACCTTGACCTGGTCCAGCGCGATCAGCACCACGAACAGGAGAATCGCGTACTGCGCCACCTTGCCCAGCAGCAAGACGTCCTGCATGCCGGCGTTGCGGCCGTAGGTGCTCGCCGCATCGCCGACGAACTTCGCGAAATAGGCGCCCAGGACCAGGATCAGCATCGCCACGAAGACGTTGGGAACGAACCACATGATGCGTCCGAGCAGTTCGGTCACATGGCTCAGACCCAGGCCGTTGAAGGCGACGATCAGCGCGGCGAGGATCACCGTCCAAAAGGCCAGCACGCCGAAAGCCATGGTCGAATCCGACACCATGCCTCCCTGGCGCAGGAAATTGTCGATACCGGCCCGCTCGGTCAGCACGTGGAAGTTGATGGCATGCAGCCCGCGGATCACGGCGAAGCGAACCACCTTCGCGATCAGCCAGCCGGCGACGAGGATCAGCGCCGCGAAAACCAGCCGCGGAACGAAGGCACCGATCTGGAATAGAAAGGCGCGCAGCGGCTCCAGGTAGAAATTGAGGGTGTCCATGGACTCTCCAGGGTTGCTGTGGGAGGAGGGCGGTGAGCCGTTTTCGATCAGCGCGGGGCGTGGCGCTCGAGCAGCGCCAGGATGCCCTGAAGCGGAACCGGCACCCAGTCGATGCGGTTGCCGAGTTCGTAGCGAAGCTCATAGAAGGCTTTTTCGAGCTCGAAGAGTTCCAGCAGCTGCGGATCCACCGGCCCGCCCTCCGCCGCCAGCGCGCCGGCATAGCCTGCGAGAAAGACTTCGCGGGTATCGCGCTCCCAATCGCGGGCGGCGGCGTCGAGACGGGCCAGTTCATCGACGTTCTGCGCCGCACGGCGCAAGGTGCTCCAGCGGGCATAGTTGAACGAGCGCAGCATGCTCGCGACATCGCACAGCGGCGACCGCTTGGTGCGCCGCTCCTCGATCGAACGCGCCGGCTCGCCCTCGAAGTCGATGATCACGAAGTCATTGCGCGTCAGCAGCACCTGACCCAGGTGGTAGTCGCCGTGGCAGCGCGTTCGACGGCCCGAATTGCCCTCGATGCGCAAGTCGTCGATGAAGGCGTCGACCGCGTCGGCCTGCGCCAACACGCGGTTCGCGTCCTCCTGTGCGGCGGGGCCCAGGCCGGTGATGCTCTCGCGCAACTTCGCCAGCGTGCCCCGCGCCTCGGAGCGCACCGTGTCGCGGATCGCACGCAGGTCGACCTCCGTCATCGGTTCAGGGTCAAAGGCCGGGTTGCCGGTGCGCCGTCCAAGCGCGTTGTGGAGTTCGGCGGTGCGTTGGCCGAGGATCCCGATCAGCGCAAGAAAGGCGCCATGCGGATTGGCCGGTCGATCGCCGTCGAGGTCGCGCAACTCGTCCAACACGCGTTCCAGGTAGGCCAGCGTGTAGGCCCAGCCGTCGCCCTGGTTCGGCACATAGGCCTGCAGCAGCGCGAGGGTCAGCACGGTGCCGTCTTGGCCCAGGTACTCCAGCGCGCCGGCCACGGGCACGCTGTGCAGGAAGCCGGCATCCTCGGTCAGGAATCGTCCCATCTCGAGTTCTGGATTCACGCCCGGGCGCAGTTGGCGATAGCCCTTCAGGAACAGGGTCTCGCCGAGCGAGACCACCGTGTTGCTGCTGAGCGCGGTGGGGCGGCTGACCTCGAGCCCGGCGATGGCGTCCAGCACCAGCTCGCGGCCCAGCGAGGTCGGCCGGAAGTGCAGTCGCCCGCGCGCGGTTGGCAACTGCATGCCCTGCACGATGGCGCGAACCAGGGCGCGACAGAAACTCTCGTCGAAGAAGGCGTCGCCCATGACACCGACATTGGCCTTCTGGCGTACCTTGGCGATGGCGGCCGGCTGGAGGCATTTCAKGCGCTGCTCGTCGCGGTCCTCCCAGGCGAGTGCGAGCGGCATGAAATAGGTGGCCCTCTCGGGCGGTCCTTCGAGTTCCAGCAGCGGCAGCATCCAGCTGTTGCCTCCATCTTCCCAGATCGCCTGGTCGGCCAGGCGCGCGCGCGTGATCGACGCCCCCTTGGTGGCATACCAGCGCTGGGCCTCGATGTGGGGCGGCAGCGTGTCGGTCTCGAACTGCTTGATCAAGCGGTCCGCGAAGCCGATGCGCCAGGGCATCACGCGGTCCTTGAGCAGGCTGGTCCAGCCGTCGAAGAGCACGATCACCGGGCGATCCAGCAGCGCCACGCCTTCCTGGTGCCAGCTCGGCATTGGCGCTTCGTCGGTCAGCTTGAACCAGTAGAAGCCGTGCGACGGCAGGGTGAGCAGGTAGGGCAGTTCGCCGATCGGCGGAAAGGAGGTGCGCCCGAGCATCTCCACCGGCACCCGGCCCTTGAAGGCCGAGAGATCGAGCTCGACCGGCTGGGCCGCTCGCGAGAGATTGAACACCGACAGGATCACGTCGTCGTCGTGCTCGCTCAGATAGGCGAGGATCTTGCGGTTGCCGGGCTTCAGAAAAGTGCGGCGGCCGCGGCCGAAGGCGCGGCTGGTCTTGCGCACCGCGAGCATTCGCCGGGTCCAGTGCAGCAGCGAACTCTTGTCGCGCAGCTGGGCCTCGACATTGACGGCCTCGTAACCGTACATCGCGTCCATGATCGGCTGCAGATAGAGGCGCTGCGGATCGGCGCGCGAGAAGCCCGCGTTGCGGTCCGGACTCCATTGCATCGGCGTACGCACGCCGTTGCGATCGCCGGCGAAGACGTTGTCACCCATGCCGATCTCGTCGCCGTAGTAGATGATCGGCGAGCCCGGCATCGACAGCAGCATGCTGTTCATGAGCTTGATGCGGTCCTTGTCGTTGTCCATCAGCGGCGCCAGACGCCGTCGAATGCCGAGGTTGATGCGCGCTTGATGGTCGACCGCATAGGTCGTGTACATGTAGTCGCGCTCGCGGTTGGTCACCATCTCGAGCGTCAGCTCGTCGTGGTTGCGCAGGAAGATGGCCCATTGGCAGCCCTCCGGAACCTCGGGCGTCTGCTGCAGGATCTCGACGATCGGATCGCGCTCCTCCTGCGCGATCGCCATGTACATGCGCGGCATCAGGGGGAAGTGATAGGCCATGTGGCACTCGTCGCCCTCGCCGAAGT
The DNA here is from genome assembly GCF_056405295.1 of Variovorax sp. P1_H2. NCBI lineage: Bacteria > Pseudomonadati > Pseudomonadota > Betaproteobacteria > Burkholderiales > Comamonadaceae > Variovorax > Variovorax sp. P1_H2. The sequence goes on from NZ_JBFUCJ010000144.1 coordinate 6,413, forward strand.
ACTCGCGCACGTCCTCCGGCCACATGTTGGCCTCGGCCAGCAGGAAGCGGTTGCGGTAATTGGCGTCGATCGCGGCGCGCAGTTTCTTGATCACCACGTGCGTCTCGGGCAGGTTCTCGTTGGAAGTGCCGTCGCGCTCGATCAGGTAGGGGATGGCGTCGAGCCGGAAGCCGTCGACGCCCATGTCGAGCCAGAAGCGCATGGTGCCGATGACGGCTTCCAGCACCTGCGGGTTGTCGAAGTTCAGATCGGGCTGGTGGCTGAAGAAGCGATGCCAGAAAAAGGCCTTGGCCACCGGGTCCCAGGTCCAGTTGGACGTCTCCGTGTCGGTGAAGATGATCCGCGTCCCCTGGTAGCGCTGATCGGTGTCGCTCCAGACATAGAAATCGCGTTCGGGTGAGCCCGGCGGCGCGTTGCGCGCGGCCCTGAACCACGGGTGCGCGTCCGAAGTGTGGTTGATGACCAGTTCGATGATCACGCGCAACTCGCGCCGGTGCGCCTCTTCGAGCATCTCGCGGAAATCCTGCAGGGTTCCGTACTGCGGATGCACGTCCTCGTAGGCTGCGATGTCATAGCCGTCGTCGCGCAGCGGCGAGGGGTAGAAGGGCATCAGCCAGATCGTGTTGACCCCGAGGTCCTTGACATAGTCGAGCCTGCCAGCGAGCCCCTTGAAGTCGCCGACGCCATCGCCGTTCGAATCCACGAAAGCCTTCACGTTGCACTGGTAGATCACCGCGTCGCGATACCAAGTCGGGTCACCCGAGGTGTCAATCTCGGTGGTCTCGAGCGCCAGCGTGGGCAACGGAGCGGTCATGCGAGCTCCCTAGACGTAGTAGTCGAAGTCGCGCTCATCGCGCAGCCGGCGGCGCACGAGGAGGATGTGCGCAGGCATGCGATGCGGTTCGAGCAGGATGTAGTGACGGCCTCCGCGCCAGCTGAAGCGCTGGTCGCTCAGCAGGTCATGCATCTGGAACGATTGGTCGCGCTCCACGCCGATGTCGGCCGGGTCCAGCGACAGATAGCCCGACTGCGCGCGGACGGGGTCGAGGTTGACCACCGTGACCACGATGTTGCCGCCGTCCGGCGATTGCTTGAGAAAGGCGATGAGCTGGTCGTTGTCGATGTCGAGGAAACGCAAGCTGCGGTCGGCCTGCAGCGCTTCGTTCGCCTGGCGGATCCGGTTGACCCGCGCGATGAAAGGGCGCAGGCCCGCGTCGGCGCCCCAGTTCCAGTTGCGCAACTGGTACTTCTCGGAATCGTGGTACTCCTCGCTCGACGGTCCGCGCGGCAGGTGTTCAAGCAGCTCGAACGCCGGCCCGTAGATGCCGTAGTTGGCGGCCAGCGTCGCGGCCAGCACCAGGCGCGCCTTGAACAGCGCCTCCTCGCCGGTCTGCAACGCGGCATGCAGGATGTCCGGCGTGTTCGGCCAGGCGTTGGGGCGGAAGTAGTCGCGTCCCGGACCCTGCGAAAGCTCGGTGAAGTACGCGGTCAGCTCTTCCTTCGTGTTGCGCCAGGCGAAGTAGGTGTAGGACTGGCTGAAGCCGAGCTTGGCCAGCCGGTGCATGACCTTGGGCCGCGTGAAGGCTTCAGCGAGGAAGATCGTTCCCGGAAACGCCCGCTTCACCTCGGCAATGGCCCACTCCCAGAAGGCAAAGGACTTGGTGTGCGGGTTGTCGACACGGAAGATCGAGACGCCCTCGGCGATCCAGTGATCCAGCACGCTCTTGAGTTCGATCCAAAGACCCTGCCAGTCTTYGCTCTCGAAGTTGAAGGGGTAGATGTCCTGGTATTTCTTCGGAGGGTTTTCAGCGTACTGGACGCTGCCGTCGGGGCGCCATCGGAACCACTCGGGGTGCGCCCTGACATAGGGGTGATCGGGTGCGCACTGAAAGGCGATGTCCAGCGCGATCTCCAGCCCGTGCTGCCGCGCGGCATCGACGAGATGGCGGAAGTCCCCGGGCGTGCCAAGCTCCGGCAGGATGTCCTTATGGCCGCCCTCGGCGGCGCCGATGGCCCAGGGGCTGCCGACGTCACCGGGTTCGGCCGTGAGCGCGTTGTTGCGCCCCTTGCGCTGTTCGCGGCCGATCGGGTGGATGGGCGGCAAGTACAGGACGTCGAATCCCATCGCCGCAATCAGCGGCAGCCGCGCCTCGAGATCACGGAAAGTGCCGTGCATGCCGGGCTGCTCCGAGGCCGAGCGCGGAAACAGTTCGTACCAGCTGCTGAAGCCCGCGCGTTCGCGGTCGACCACCAGCGGCAGTGCGGCGGCGAAGCGTGTTTCGAGCCGCCGGTCCGGGTGGCGGCCGGCGGTCGCCGCGAGGTCTTCGTCGAGCGCCAGCGCCTTGAGCGCGGTCGTTTCCACCTCGAGGTCGGCCGCGCCTTCCTCGAGCGCCCGGGCCCAGGCGGCCAGCGCGTCGCGGTCGTCCCCGTTCGCGCGATCGGCCGCGGCGCTGATCGCCAGCGCACCCACGCGCGCTGCAATCCGGATGTCCTCGACATCGACACGGCGCACCAGCTCGTGGCGCCACGACTCGAAAGCGTCGACCCATGCGACCACGGTGTAGTGATAGCGCCCGATCGTGGGCGGCGTGAACGCCGCGTGCCACTCGTCGTTGTAGCGCAGCTTCATCGGCAGCTCGTGGCGGCGCGCCTCGCCGTCCCGCCACCACTGCAGCATCACCCGGGGCGCGTCATGGCCGTCCGTAAAGGCATGGGCCGTCACCCGCACACTCTCGCCGGCCACACGCTTGACTGCGAAGCGGCCCCCGTCGACCACGGGCAGGACGGCGTCGATCACGGCGCGGCTGCGGCCGTCGGCGGTATCGATGCCGGCGGGCGGGCGCGGCGCGGCCGGCCCAGGCTGTGGCGGGAGACGGCTAGACATCGGCATCTGCCTTCAAGAAGAGGGTTGACAGAGGCGGCAGGGTCAGACAGACCGAATGGTTGCGGCCATGCGATCGCATGGGCGCGGCTTCGACCGCCCCCAGATTTCCCCAACCCGACCCACCGAATGCGCGCGCGTCGCTGTTGAGGATCTCGTGCCAGGTGCCGCCGGCAGGCACGCCGATGCAATAGTTCTGCCGCGGCACGGGGGTCAGGTTGCTGACCACCAGCACCGACTCGCCGTTGCGCGCCCGCCGCAGGAAGGCGACGACGCTCATCGCATGGTCGTTGGGCTCGATCCATTCGAAGCCCTCGGCCGAAAAGTCCAGCTCGTGCATCGCTGGCTCCGAGCGATAGAGCTGGTTGAGCTCGCCGACCAGATGCTGCATGCCACGGTGCTCGGGCAACGCCGTGACATGCCATTCGAGTTGCCCGTCGTGCGTCCATTCGCGTCGCTGGGCGAACTCGCCGCCCATGAACAGCAGCTTCTTGCCCGGATGGGCCCACATGTAGGCGAACAGCGCGCGCAGGTTCGCGAATTGCTGCCAGGCGTCGCCCGGCATCTTGTTGATCAACGACCCCTTGCCGTACACCACCTCGTCATGCGAAAGCGGCAGCACGAAGTTCTCGCTGAACGCGTAGACCATCGAGAAGGTCAGCCGGTGATGGTGGAAGCGCCGATGCACGGGGTCCTCCTTCATGTAGGCCAGCGTGTCGTGCATCCAGCCCATGTTCCATTTCATGCCGAAGCCCAGGCCACCCATTTCGATCGGTCTCGAAACCTGGGGCCAGGCGGTGGACTCCTCGGCCACCGTGAAGGTGTCCGGATGCTCGCGGTACACCGCGCGATTGAGTTCGTGCAGGAAGTCGATCGCCTCGAGGTTCTCGCGGCCGCCGCGGCGGTTGGGAATCCATTCGCCCGCAGGGCGCGCGTAGTCGAGATAGAGCATCGAGGCCACGGCGTCCACGCGGAGGCCATCGAGGTGATAGCGGTCGAGCCAGAACAGGCCTGACGAGATCAGGAAGCTGCGGACCTCGGCGCGCCCGTAGTTGAAAATCGCCGAGTTCCATTCGGGATGAAATCCCTGGCGTGGATCGGCGTGCTCGTAGAGGTGCGTGCCGTCGAAGGCGGTGAGTCCGTGCGCGTCGGTCGGGAAATGCGATGGAACCCAGTCCAGCACGATGCCGATGCCGCGCTGGTGCAGGTGATCGACGAAGTACATGAAGTCCTGCGGTGTGCCGTAGCGCGCCGTGGGTGCGAAGTAGCCGGTGGTCTGATAGCCCCAGGAGCCATAGAACGGGTGTTCCGTGATCGGCATCAGTTCGACGTGCGTGAAGCCGAGCTGCGCCACGTAGTCGGCCAGCGCATGCGCCAGCTCGCGATAGTTCGGCAGCTGGTCGTCCTTGCGCAGCCACGAGCCGGGATGCACTTCGTAGATCGATTGCGGCGCATCGAGGCCGTTGCGCGCCGCGCGTTCACGCATCCACTCGCCATCGCCCCATTCGTATTCGAGCGACCACAGGCGTGACGCGGTTGCTGGGGGCGCCTCGCTCCAGAGGGCGAGCGGATCGGCCTTTTCGAGGGCGTGTCCGCGCTGCGACACGATGCGGTACTTGTAAGCGTCGCCGCGCCGCGCGCCGCCGCAGCGGCCTTCCCAGACCCCGGTGGCGTCGGATCGGGGCAGCAGGGGATCGGCCTGCGAGTCCCATCCGTTCCAGTCGCCGATCACCGAGACCGAGCGCGCGTTGGGCGCCCAGACGGAGAAGCTCGCATGCCCGTCCGCGTCGAGGCGGCCGCCCAGGCGGTCGTAGAGACGCGCATGCGTTCCCTCGCGCAAGAGATGGGCGTCGGTCTCGCCGAAGGGAGAGTCGGTGGCAACTGAAGTCATAGCGGTCACAGGGGAAGGCCTTGGGCGTCCTGCCGGGCCCAGCGCTCTGTGTAGCCCGTGAGTCCTCTCTCAAGAATGGGTGAAAAAGCGCCCTTCCGCTGTCGGACGATGGCGCAAGAAGGCCGCGCGCGGCCCTGCGTGTGGGCCGAAGTTCCAGACGGCGCTGCACAAAAAGATTGCGCCAGCGATCAAGAAGCACCGCCCTGGGCCCTTACATTCAGCCGAACCGCCGAAAGATCCTGATGCCCCGCCCTGTCCTCGAAGAAGCCCGTATCCACCCCGCCATCCGCGCCAAGCTGGCCGATAGCCGCCAGACCCTCGTGCGGGAAGTCTTGGCCGCAGTCGCGGCCCACGACGTGGTCGTGGTCGGCATGGGCATCAATCCGTTCCCGAAGAAAGCGCGCCAGGCCCTCGACCGGATCAAGCAGCCGTACAAGTACCTTGAATACGGCAGCTACCTGAGCCGATGGCGCGACCGCAACGCACTCAAGATGTGGACCGGGTGGCCGACCTTTCCGATGGTGTTCGTCAAAGGCATGCTGATCGGCGGCGCCACGGACTTGCAGAAGCTCATCGACAACGGCGAGCTCAAGATCCTTCTCGCCAGGACCCATGACGAAGCTTGACGCCCCCGCGCTCGCGCTGATCGACACCTGCGCCCAGGCTTCGCTCGAACTGCTGGAGCGCAACCTGACGCCCCACGGCATCCTGGCCGCCAGCCGCACCGAGGCGGCCGTGGCACGGCGCTACACGCGCATCTTCGGGCGCGACGCCGCGATCTGCGTGATGGCGATGTGCGGCAGCGGCGTGCCCGCGCTGGAGCGAGGCGCGGTGGCCAGCCTCGACGCGCTTGCGGCACAGCAGGCAGCCAACGGGCAGATCCCCAAATACGTCGACCCGGAAGGCCGCGACGCCGACTTCTGGTACCTGGGCTGCATCGATGCCACCTTGTGGTGGCTGATCGCGGTGGACCATGTGCGCCGCCATGGCCACGTCGGGCTGTCGCACTGGGGCCGCGAGGTGGACCGCGCGATCGGCTGGCTGCTGGCGCAAGAGCATCAGCACTTTCGGCTGCTGCAACAGAACGAGGCCAGCGACTGGGCCGACATCATGCCGCGCTCGGGCTACGTGCTGTACAGCAACGCGCTCTGGTACGACGTCAAGCGCCGCTACGCGCTCGACCATGCCGAGGCAACGCTGCACCACTTCAACCACCTGTTCAATCCGTTCCAGCGCGACCTGCCCGAATACCATCGCGCCCGGCTGCTGCGGCACTATGCGCGCCGCGGCCGACGCGACCCGGGCCTGTACCTTAGCTTCGTCAACCTCGCCGTCGTCGGCGACGAGGGGGATGTGTTCGGCAACGTGCTGGCGATACAGAGCGGACTGGCCGACTCCTCCACGGCGCATCGCATCGTCAAGACCATCACCGAGGCGCATGCCAGCGAGCCTTACCCGGTGCGCGTGGTGCTGCATCCGCTGTCGCGCAAGCACGAACTGTGGCGGCCGTACATGGCGCGCCATCAGCAGAACCTCGTGCACCAGTACCACAACGGCGGCATCTGGCCTTTTGTCGGCGGCTTCTGGGTGATGGCGCTTGCGCGGCTGGGGAAAGAGGCGCTGGCGTGGTCCGAGCTTGCGCAACTGGCCCATGTGAACGCGCTGGACGACTGGCGCTTCACGGAGTGGTTTCACGGGCGGACGCTGCTGCCGATGGGGATGGCTGGGCAGAGTTGGAATGCTGCGGCTTTCTTGTTGGCGCGGAGGGCGTTGTTGGGGGATGGGCCGTCTTGGTGATGTGCCATTTGTCAGTCCCATGGTTGAATCGGAGTGAACGCGTTCTGCACGCGGTCAGGTCGCGAGTTGGAAGACGGGCAACCGAGTAGCTTCCAAAGGTCTGATGCGATGTCGCTCCAGGGCCACGGCTTCGATCAATCCGAAGTGCAACTGGCAAGCCTGCAAGAGCTGTCGCCGCTGGCACGCGCTCCGAACAGATCGCGCAGTGCGTCCCTCAGAAATCTCGGCAAGGATGCGCGGCCCATCGAAGCCGTCTGGATAAATCGCGAACTGCACCGTCGCCCTGTCGGAGCAGCAAATCGCTTCGCAGTTCATGGTCGTCTCCTTTCAGAGCCCTGCACAAAACTCGGCTCCTACCGCAAAGTGCAGAAAGGCCGGCCTTCGACGCCCGCCCAGACACAGGCTCGAATGCATGTGATCACGACGCGCGAATCCTGGGTGCGGGGCACGGATTTCAAAATGATGCACATGAATTTTCTCCAGTCGCCGGTATCGCGGCTCGCTGCGCCTGCACCTTGGAGTCCTTCATACCGGCAGTCCCGAGAAACCGCGTTCGCYCCTTCGGCAGACTTTGAGGTTCGCCCCTGCTGTTGCCGAGTTTGGCGATCACGCCGCAGCGCCTCCGTCGACGTCGAGTGAAATGCCCGTGATGAAGCTGGCGTCGGGGCTTGCGAGGAAGGCTACCGCCGCCGCGATCTCTTCGGGCCGGCCGTAGCGGCCGAGCGGAATGGCTGCCTTCTGCACGGCGGCGAAGTCGCCGTCCTGCGGGTTCATCTCTGTGTCGACTGAGCCTGGCTGCACGGTGTTGACGGTAATGYCGCGCGGGGCGAGGTCGCGCGCCCAGCCGCGGGTGTAGGCGGACACTGCTGCCTTCGTCGCCGAATAGTCGGCCACACCCGGCCATGGCGTGCGATCGGCGGCGGCGGAGCCAATCGAGATGATGCGGCCGTGGTCGCTGATGAGTGGCACTGCCGCGCGCACGGCGGCGGCGACGCCGCCGACGTTGATGGCGAACTGGCGGTCGAAGGCGGCGACGTCGCTGTCGGGCGCGCCGACCTGGCCGACCACGAACACGCCGGCGTTGTTCACGAGGATGTCGAGCTTGCCAAAACGCTGTGCGGCATTGTTCACCAGCGCCTCGACCTGCAGCGGGTCGGCTTGGTCGGCCTGAAAGGCTGCGGCGCGCACGCCCAGATCCTTCAGTTCCTTGACCAGCGCCTCAGCGCGGTCGGCGGAGGCCGAATAGCTGATGGCGACATCGGCGCCGTCGCGCGCCAAGCGGCGTGCGATGGCGGCACCGATGCCGCGTGAACCGCCGGTGACGAGGGCGACTTTGTGAGCGAGGGGCTTGGACATGCTGATCTCCGAGAAGGCGAGTGGTGACGGGTTGAAAAGTGTGGGATCGGATCCTGCGCCGACCAAAAGTGGGCGGGATACGCTTATTTCCGGGCGGCAAAGCGTTTTGCCGTGGCCAGGCCGATGCCGGCAGGGGCGCCAGTGATCAGCGCGGCTATGTTGCACTCGCTGTCGAATTGACAGCGAGGTTCGTTCCTGATGAGGCCAGGTATTACGCTGCCAGGGCGTCCGCGGCAACGACGTTCGTGGCGACGTCGATGTTGCCGTGAACGGCCTTCGAATAGGGGCACATCTCATGTGCTGCATGCGCGATGGCCTCTGCCACGTCGAGTGCGACGCCGGGCATGCGCACATCGATCCGGGCCTGGATGAAGTACGCGTCGCGGGTCTGGCCGAGATCCACTTCGATGTCGACTGACATGTCGGAGGGCAGCGCCACCTTCTTCGCCTTGGCTGCGACGCCTAGTGCGCCGGTGTAACACGCCGACCAGGCTCCGGCGAACAGCTGCTCCGCGGTCGGATGCAACTGGATCGCCTTGAGCACGATTTCATTGCCAGACTTGCCAGGAGTTGACATCTGGATGTCCCCCCGCGGCAGAATAGTTGTCGCTTCCATAGAACCAAGAACCCGGGGGCGGCGATGAAGGATGAGAGTGGCTCGATACGGACAAGCATTCAAGGACCGAGCGGTAGCAAGGTTGCTTCCGCCGGAGAGTTCGGCGCTGGAGGTGGTGGCGCGTGAGGTTGGCATTGGAGTGGGAACACTGGAACGTTGGCGCGAGGA
>NZ_JBFUCJ010000145.1:0-14919 GCF_056405295.1 Variovorax sp. P1_H2
TGCGCAGCATCGTCTCGATCGCAAAAGGCGGCCGACCAGTCTTGGCCCGCGGGCTGTGCGGCTCGACGATCTGCACCAGCGCGCTCCAGGGAACCACCCGATCCATCTCATCGAGGAACTCGCGTTTGCGCGTCTTCTTCGTCGACAGGTTCAGGCCCAAGCCCAACTGATTCGGGGGAGTTACGCGTTTGGAAATCATGGCATCAGATCATGCAAGGCTTGGGCCTGTTTTGCAGACCATCCCTAGCGGTAAATGGCTGCACGGCGAAAGCTCCTGCGCGCGACACCGGCATACGACACCGGCGTCAAAGGCATGCCGATGACGTCGATGAAGACAGAGACGTCGGAGCCCTTCACCGGCATGTCGCCTTGAAGAATCTTCACCGTATAGGAAAGCGCAGAGCCTTTCAACACGGGATCCTTCAGGACTGCCACGACCTGTCGAAGCGACTCACCTTCAACAATGGAGATGTCGGCATTGGGGGGATCGGAAAGAAAACTCTCCTTGCCCTTGCTCCAGAACGGGACAAACGCCGTTGTCTTCATGTTCCCGGCGATACGCTCAGGACGGTCGGAAAAAAATACGGTGATCGGGCTCACGCCATGCAGCGTGAGCTTGCTGGTTGCCCTGTCAAAGGTCATGCTGTTCGCCGTTTGCACGAACAGGAAATCAGCCTGCTTCGCAGGCGCCTCCGCGGTCTGTGCCATTGCGGCCTCGAGCGCGGGCGCCGATGCGAGCAACGTCGCGGAAGTAACGAAAATGCGTCGGGTCGTCATGACAATCTCCAAGAGCTTGGGTCAAGGTCGGGCGCCGGGTCGCACCGCCGTTCGGGCCGGCGCGCGGCCGACTGTGCATCGCGCTGCCGCCCGGCGCCAGTCCCATCGCAATCGCAGGGGCGATTGTGAGGAATCCGGTTCACGACCACGTCTTCGTTCAAGGGATCATTCCGCACTCGAACATCTTGTTCGCGATCGGCGCGGCCACTTTGTTGAGGAAGGCAGTGCGAGCCGTCGGATCGTTGCGCAGGAATTGAACGGCCCGCTGTTCCTCCGCCGATTGGGGTTGACTCTTCTTCACCCATAGCTCTTCGCAGCTCGCACTCTGGTACTTGCCGATGACCTTGTTCGCGACCATGTCCAGGATCATTTCCTGACCGACCGCCAGACCTGCAACGCACAGTGCAGGCACCGCCACCGGGAGAACGATCCGCTTGTTCATGGCTTGTCTCCTCATTGAATCAACGTTAAGAAAGAGATCGGGGTGAAACCAATCAACCACCGGCGTGCTCAGGATCTCGGTCCGACCCCCGAATCGAAGCGCAGCGAGACGCTACGGCCGGCTGGCCGCCGAGATCACGATCTCGACGCGGCGGTTCTTCGCCCTGCCCTGCGGCGTGTCGTTGCTCGCCACTGGCCGCGCTTCTCCAAAGCCCTGGGCCGAGATCGTCGCCGACGGCACGCCCTTCGAGCTGAGGTAGCGCACCACGTCGTCCGCTCGCGCCGACGAGAGCTCGAGATTGGAGGGAAACCGCGACTTCAGCGTGCCACCGATCGGCAGGTTGTCGGTGAACCCCTGGACAATGATCTGTTGGCCCGGCAGGTTCGACAGGGTCGGCGCGATCTTGGCGAGCGTCTCTTCGCCCTTCGCGTTGAGCGTCCAGCCACCCTCGGGGAACAGGACCTCGTTGACAAGCGTCACCTTGAGCTGGTTCTGCAACTGGGTGATCTGCGCCTGGTCGCTGCTCAGCTCGCTCGACAACTTGGCATTGAGCGCCTGATAGGTGTCGGCCTTCTTCACTTCGGTGTTGTAGGTCTGCTTGGTCACGCAACCCGCGGCCAGCAGGGCGGCGCACAGAATCAGACCGAACTTGGTGATGGACTTCATGATCTACTCCTTCGACGTTGAACAAATGGGATCGGGTGAGCGAAGACGGAGTGAGCTCAGTCCAATGCGACGCGTCGCGTGTCCTGCCGTGTCCAGGACAACAGCAGCGTGACGATGGCGTGGACCGCAGCAGCTGGCCACAACAGCGGGCCCGCAAGGTGCAGGACTGCGCCAACATAACCGAAATACCCAGCGACAAAGGCGCTGTATGTCCACATCGCCCAGAACGCGGCCGAGCTTGGACGCTGGCGTTGCGGCCAGCACGCCAATCCCAGCGCGACAAGCGCAACCCCCAGGATTCGGCCGAGCAACGTCGCCAGTTCGGTGATCTCCGCCCGCACCAGCAATGCGATGACAACCGAAGGGAGGGCCAGAAGACCGACGCCCGTGCCAGCCTCCGCGGCCGAGGCGAAGATGAGGATCTTCCGCAACCTGCTGAAGTTCGATTCGATCATGGCGAAGATCCCCGTCCAGAGCCGATGGCGCTGTCGATGGCCGCCAACAACGCGGCGTCGTTGACAGGCTTGCACAGATAGGCCTTCGCGCCCAGGTGCAGGGCCCGCGCGCGCGACTCGGGCGTGTCGTGCCCCGTGATGACCACGACAGGCACGGCAGCATGCGCGAGGGCAAGCGCGCTCTGGACGTCGAAGCCGCTCATTTCGGGCATATGCAAGTCGAGCACCAGACAGTCCGGCTGATGGTCCGCGACGGAGCGCAAGAAATCCGCGCCGGACGCGAAGGTCTCGACAGCGAAGCCAGCGGAGGAAACGAGCCGCGTCAAGGCCACGCGCACATCGGCATCGTCGTCCACCACGGCCAGCAGGGAGGTCTTGCTTTCCATCGTGCCCTCACGCTAACAGCCGAAGGCGATCGCTCCAACTGGACCTTGGTCCAGGTTTCTGGCGCGCTGCAGGCGCGAAAGGCGAGACTTCAGGTGTTGGGCGATGAGCCGACGCCGGCGCGCTCGGCCAGCTTGACCAGATCGGCGACGACGCGCACACCCATCTTGCGCATCAGGTTGCCACGATGGAACTTGATCGTCTTCTCGACGGTGCCGAGCTCGGCGGCGATTTGCTTGTTCAGCTTCCCGGCCACGATCTGCTCGAGAACCTGCCGTTCGCGCTCGGTCAGCGATGCGAGGCATTGCGAGACGCGCTCGCGCTGCGCATTCGCGTGACGCTGGGCCAGGTTGCCGGCCAAGGCTTGCTGGATCGCAGCGATCAACTCGGTGTCGTTGACCGGCTTGGTGAGAAAGTCCTTCGCGCCATGCTTCATCGCCTGGACACTCGCAGCGATGTCGCCCCGACCGGTGAGAAAGACAATCGGCAGCGGGCTGGCCTGTTGCTCGAGCGCGTGTTGCAACTCCAGGCCGCTCAACCCCGGCAGCGCAAGGTCGAGCACCAGGCAACCTGGCGCTTTCGGGTCGTAGCTGTCGAGGAACTGACGCGGCGACGCGAACGCGACGGCCTTCAGTCCAACGGATTCGAGCAGCCGCCCGATCGCCGTCAACAAGTCGGGATCGTCGTCGACCAGGTAGACCGTGGGCGTCAGTTCTTCCATGGCTTTCAGTCTCGCTTCGCCGGCAGTTCGCAATGCAGTGTGGCACCCGCATCCGCATTGTTGGTAGCCCACAGCCGGCCACCATGCGCCTCGGCAATCGATCGGCAGATGGCCAGACCCAGGCCCAGGCCGTGCGACTTGCTGGTGACAAAGGGATCGAATATCCGCTCGAGATCCGCCGGGGGTATTCCCGAGCCGTGGTCAGCGACGGAGAACTCGACGTTGCCCTCTGCGGTGCTTCGCGTTCGCACCAGCAGCCGGCGCGAGTTCTCGCCGCCGTCCATGGCATCGCATCCGTTCATCACGAAATTCAACATCACCTGTTGCAACTGGTTCCGGTCGCCGCTCACGGGCGGCAGCGAATCGGCCAGGTCCGCGCTGGCCATCACATGCCGGTTCAGCAGGTCGCTGCGAATCAGATGCAGAGATTCCTGGACCACGTCGTTGATGTCCAGAAGATCGTGCTGCGCGTCTTCCTTCCTGAGCATGGATCGCAGCCGCTGAATCACCGCGCCGGCACGGTGGTCGCACTTGACGATGTCGGACAGGATCTCGGCGAGCTTGTCGACGCGCGGCGGGCTTTGCGCGAGAAAGCGCTGTGCCGCCTGCGCATTGCTCAGAATGGCCGCCAGCGGCTGGTTGAGTTCGTGCGCGAGCGATCCGGACAACTCGCCCAGCATCGCGACCCGCGACAGGTGCGCGAGCTCGTCGCGCTGGCGGGCCGTCGTCCGCTCGACGCGTCTGCGTTCGGTGACGTCGACGACCGAGGCCAGGATGAACAGCCCCTCACCGGTCGACATCGGACTGAGTGCAACCTCTACCGGAAATTCGCCTCCATCATTGCGGCGTGCGAAGAGCTCGCGTCCGGCTCCCATTGCCCGCGTCCGCGGGTCCTTGCCGTATGACCCTCGCAGGCCGACATGGGGACCGCGAAAGCGTTCAGGGATCAGCATCTCGACAGGCTTCGCGACGAGATTTGCACGCGAGTAGCCGAACATGGCTTCCGCCTGCGCGTTGGCCAGCGTGATCATTCCCCTGTGGTCAACCAGAAGAATGGCGCTGGGAACGGCTTCGACAACGGTGCGGAAACGCAGTTCGCTTGCGCGCAGCCGCGCCGCCAGTTGCCCGGCTGCGATCACGTCCCAGCCAAGTTCGTAGCCCATGGCGATCACGACAACGAAAACGCCCGGCATGACGATCGTCGGGGCGTGAACCAGGCCCAGAGTGATCAAGGCGGCCAAGCCCGCGACAGTGACGATGAAGATCGCGAGACTGCCGCCGACGATCGTTGCGCGGCGGCGCCCATCGGATCCGCCCCGGCGCCAGAGCGCGAGGGAGGCATCCACGACGAAGACGAGCAGGCACACATTCCCGATCTGCGGAATGATCCCCCATGGATTGACAACACCGACCGGCCCCGCGACGATCGGGCCGCCCCAGAACGTGGTCAGATCCAGCGATGAAACCTCGCTGAAATTGATGTTTTCGCCGGTGATGAAGTTCAGCGCGAGCGCCAACAGCCGGAGCTGGGTGGCCGCCCAGGCAAGCCAGAGGCTTCCGGCGCCGAAATAGAACCGGACGAACCAGACGATCGACAGCACGACCATTGCCAGCGGCACATGCGCCCAACGCAATGTCGTGGCGTAGCCGGCAGCAGATGTCGAGCGCATCATCGCCAACTCGAAAGCGCCGAACACCGTCGCAGACACCGCGAGCGCGAAGAACAGAAGATGGGCGTACTGCGAATTCTGCTTGAGCCAGACGAAAAGGTGAATCACGCCGAGTGTCAGGGTCGCAGCGGACATCGCAATCCAGGCGATTTCGACCCAGTTCATCTCATTGCCGGCAAGGTTGCCGCCGCATCCCATGGATGCGCAATCCGGCCGGCGGTGGTCGCCGCGATCGACTTCGCTTCGAGACGGGTGCCAGCCGCCTCGGTGCCCGGGCCGCGCCGGTTGCCTGCGTTCATCCACACCTCGGGCATCTTGGGTCAATCCAGTGTTGGGAGCTGGCCGAACGTTGTGCGAGCAGTCCGCCGCTAGCGGTCTTGTCGGATCGCGCAAGACAAGGACCAAGGACGCGCGTCGCGCCCGCGCGACGGAGAGAATACTTGGCTATCTGAGGCTGCGATTGATCAGGATCAACTCGGGGCCGACCGCTCGCCGCGGCCCGACGCCTGATTTCGCGCTGCCGCTGCCCCCTCAAAAACCTGGACCAAGGTCCAGTTGGTTCGACCGGCCGCGCCTGATAGCGTGCAGGCTGCAGTTTTCGTGACTGCACGGAGGACGCAGCGATGAAACCGAGAAATTCCCAAACGGCCCGAGCCACCCTCGCGCTGGCGGCCGCGCTGGCCTGCGTGCCGACGATCGCCCAGGAGAAGAATCCGGAGAAGAACGCGTACTTCGGCGAGACCCACATTCACACCAGCTGGTCGGTCGATGCCTGGGTCATGGGCAACCGCATCACCGGCCCCGACGAAGCCTACAAGTATGCCCAGGGGCAGACGATCAAGCACCCGGTGGGCTTCGACATCAAGATCGACACGCCGCTCGACTTCATGGGCGTGACCGATCACTCCGAATATGTCGGCGTCACCAAGCAGGCCAACACCCCGGGGAGCTACGTGAGCAAGCTGCCCGCGGCGAAGCCGATGATCATGAAGGATCCCAACAGCTCCGCCGAGCAACAGCAGGTCTTCTCGTACCTGCTCAAGCTGGCCTCAAGCGCGCCGGTGAAGGCCTTGATGGACCCGAAGATCACTGGCACCGTGTGGAAGGAAAACGTCAAGATCGCCGACGAGAACAACAAGCCGGGCAAGTTCACGGCGTTCTGCTCGTACGAGTGGACAGCGATGCCGGGCAACCGCAACCTGCACCGCAACGTGTTCTTCCGGGCCTGCGACAAGGTACCGGACTATCCATTCAGCGCGCTCGACTCCACGCGACCCACGGACCTGTGGAACTGGATGGACGTGCAGCGCAAGAGCGGCAACGAACTGCTCGCGATCTCGCACAACGCCAACGTCAGCGATGGCTGGATGTACCCGGTCGACGTCGACAACACCACCGGCCGGCCCATCGACGCCGCCTGGGCGGCCTCGCGCGACCGCAACGAGCGCCTGGTCGAGATCAAGCAGGGCAAGGGACAGTCGGAGACCCATCCCCTGCTGTCGCCCAACGACGAGTTCGCCAGCTACGAGCTGTATCAGGCCATCCTGGGCCTTCCGGCCAATGTCGGGCGCATCGACCACATCACGGGCAGCTTCGCGCGCCAGGCCTACAAGGACGGCATCACGATGCAGGACCAGCGCGGCTACAACCCGTACAAGTTCGGGATGGCCGGCGGCTCCGACTCGCACAACACCGGCAGCCCGTACCGTCAGGACAACTTCTACGGACTGCACGCCCAGGCGGATGCGTCAGTCGAGCGGCGCTTTGCCGGCGTGCTGATCGGCGGCACCATGGACGTGCGCCTGGAAAACCCCGGCGGGCTGACCGGCGTATGGGCCGAGGAGAACACCCGGGCCTCGCTGTGGGACGCGATGTACCGCAAGGAAACCTTCGGCGTGACCGGCCCGCGCATCAAGGTGCGCTTGTTCGGCGGCTGGGGCTACAACCAGGACATCGCGAAGGCCAACGACTGGATCAAGCAGTCCTATGCAGGCGGCGTGCCGATGGGCGCCGACCTGCCGCCCATGCCCTCCGGGGGGAAAGGCACCGCGCCGCGCTTCGTCATCTGGGCAGTGAAAGACCCGAACTCGGCCAACCTCGACCGCATCCAGGTCATCAAGGGCTGGACGCAGAACGGCCAGAGCCTCGAGAAAGTCTTCGATGTGGTGTGGGCTGGCGACCGCAAGCCTGACAAGTGGTCGGGCCGGGTGCCCGCCATCCGCAGCACGGTGGATCTCGACAAGGCCACCTACACGAACGATGTCGGCTCGGCGGAACTGAAGACGGTGTGGACCGATCCGGAATTCGATGCGAGCCTGCACGCGTTCTACTACGTCCGCGTGCTCGAGATCCCGACGCCGCGCTGGACGCTGATCCAGGCGGTGAAGGAGGGGCTGCCCCCGCCCAACATCGTGCCGCTCACCGGGCAGGAGCGCGCCTGGAGTTCGCCGATCTGGTATGCGCCATCGGCGCAGGCGCGCAAGGGCAACCCGGCCGGGATGACCGTCGCCGACCTGAAGAAGAAGGGTGCCGCCGCCCTGAACGACGCCCAGTTGAAGGCACTCATCGTCGGCAAAGCATTCTGGCTGCGCAACAACGTCACCGGAGAACAGTTCAGCCAGAACTTCACGACCGAGGGCCATACGACCGTGTTCCGCGTCGGAGGCGACACTGCCGTGCCGAGCGGTTTCGGCAGCGTCGAGCGCGACGGCTATCAGGGCACCACCAGCCCCTACAAGATCGAGGCGGGCAAACTGATTGCCTTCGTCTCGCAGGATCCGTACGCTTTCACGTTCTACAAGCTCGGCGACACGTACTACGCCGCACGCAGCAACGAGTTCGGCTTCGCCAACTACGAGATCGTTCCGGCTCCGCAAATTGCGTCGAATCCGCTGACGGCGCTGTCGAACCAGTTCTCGATCGAGCTGGGGCTGACGGAAGAGCAGAAGCAGCAGATCGTCCCGATTCTCAAGCAGGAGGTGCAGCAGTTGGGGGCGCTGAAGAAGAACGCCTCCCTCAGCGGCTTGCAGAAGGCCAAGGAGTTGCGCAAGCTCGGTCTCTCCTTCGACGAGAAGATCTCGCCGCTGCTCAATCCGCAGCAGCAGCAGAAGTTCCAGACCATGCGCGAGCAGATGCGGCGGCGGATCATCGAGGAGATGGCCGGCAAGGTGCTGCAGGAAGCGGCAACTTTCTTCCCCGATGTGCACAAGTAGCGCCGAGAGTCTGGAAACGCCATGAGACGCCTCCTGCGAGAGCCGCTGGTTCACTTTCTGTTGATCGGCGCGATCATGTTCGGCCTCTACGGCCTCACGCAGTCCGGAAGCCCGGCGACCGCATCTTCGAAGGAGATCCAGCTGTCGCTCGATGAGATTGGCCAACTCACCGAGTTGTACCAGGCGCAGTGGCACCGACTGCCGACGCCGCAGGAGCTCGAGCGCATGGTCGAGATGAAAGTCCAGCAGGAAGTCCTCTACCGCGAGGCGCTCGCGATGGGGCTCGACAAGGGCGACGAAATCGTCAAGCGCCGCATGGCGCAGAAGATGCAATTCCTGGCCGAGGATGTGGCCGCTGCGCGCGAGCCAACGCCGGTCGAACTCAGGAACTGGTTCGCGAAGAACGACGCCAGATTCGCGCAGCCGCCCCGGCTGAGCTTTCGACATTTGTACTTCTCGCCCGACAAGCGCGGCACCCGTGCCAGAGCCGATGCGGAGCAAGCGCTGGCGAAGCTCGCTGGCCAGCCGGTCGACGCGAAGATCGCGAACTCGCTCGCCGACGCGTTCATGTTCCAGGACTACTATCGCGATCGCGCGCCTGAATTTCTCGGCAAGGAGTTCGGACCGCAATTCGCTCTGGCAACAGCCAAGCTTTCGCACGGCGCGTGGCAGGGGCCCATTGAGTCCGGCTTCGGCTGGCACCTCGTGTTCGTCGACACCCTGATTCCCGGCCGCGTACCGGCCTTCGAGGAGGTCGAGGCCAACGTCAAGACCGCGTGGCTCGACGAGCAGAAAGCGCTTGCCTGGGAGAAGTCGTACAAGACGATGCGTGCCAATTACACGGTGCTGCTGCCCGCGCCGCCCGAGCGTCCTGCGGCCTCGTTGGCCTCGCCGTCTTCACAGACAGCGCAGGCGCCCACACCATCGGACAGGGTGTCGAAGTGAACGGCCTGCGCCGCATCGCCGGATACGTCATGGTGGCGCTGCTCGTCCTGCTTGCCGGAATGCCGGTTTCACGCGCCGACGAGTCCCGGCCGGCGTATCTGGAGATCAAGGAAACGGCGCCAGCCCAGTATGCGGTGCTCTGGCGCACGCCGATGCTCGCGGGCAGGCGATTGCCGCTGGTGCTGACCATGCCCGATGGGGTGAACGACCTGAAGGCGCCCGTGGTCCAGGAACTCAGCGACTCCCTCGTCGAGCGGCGTTGGATCGACGCCGGGCCGAACGGACTGGCCGGCAAGCGAATCAAGATCAAGGGCCTGCAATTCACGATCACCGATGCGATGGTCCGGGTCGAGCTGCTCGACGGCCAGACGGTGCAGACCATCGCACGCCCTTCGCAGCCATGGTTCGAGATCGCGGCCTCGCAATCGTGGTGGGACGTGCTGGGCACCTATGTCGTCGAGGGCTTCCGGCACATCCTGTTTGGTGCCGATCATCTGCTGTTCGTGCTCGGCCTGCTGTTGATCGTGGGCAATCGGTGGATGCTGATAAAGACGGTCACCGCCTTCACCGTCGCCCACAGCATCACGCTGGCCATCGCTTCGCTCGGCGTCGCGAATGTCCCGGCACTGCCGATGAATGCGGCGATCGCCTTGAGCATCCTGTTTCTCGGCCCGGAGATCGTGCGCGTGTGGCGCGGCGAGACGAGCTTCACGATCCGCCACCCCTGGGTGGTGGCGTTCGCGTTCGGACTGTTGCACGGGTTCGGCTTCGCCACCGTGATGACCAGTGCCGGCCTGCCGCGGCAGGATCTGCCGCTGGCGCTGCTGTCCTTCAACGTCGGCGTCGAGCTCGGGCAGCTCGCATTCGTCGCGCTGGTGCTGGCGATGGAGCGGTCCTTCAGCGTGCTCCAGGTGCGCTGGCCGCGCTGGGTGCAGGCACTTCCTGGCTATGTCGTCGGAGCGCTCGGTGCGTTCTGGACGCTCCAGCGCGTCGCGCTCTTGATCGCAGCGGCACGATGATGCGGCAATTTCGACCTCGATCGGCGCAGGCGCTGGCCCTGTTGGCGGCCTTCTGGGCTCAGGCCGCCTGCGCACACCTGCAGCAGAGCGAGGCGGCCGGACTGCTGACCGGCTTGCTCCATCCGCTCTCGGGCCTGGACCATGTGCTCGCGATGGTCGCCGTGGGTCTGTGGGGTGCGCAACTCGGGATGCCGGCGATCTGGGTGCTGCCGATCGCTTTCCCTCTGGTCATGGCGCTGGGCGGCATGCTCGGATTTCTCGGCATACCGATCCCGGGCGTGGAGGCCGGTATCGCCGCGTCGGCGATCGTGCTCGGAACCGCAGTCGCCTTCGAACTCCGCCCGCCTCTGGTCATTGCGGCGCTCGTGGTCGGGGGCTTTGCGATCTTCCACGGGCATGCGCATGGTGTCGAACTGCCGCCAGGTCACAACGCGCTGCTCTACAGCATGGGTTTCGTGATCGCCACGGGTGGCCTGCACGCGTTGGGCATCGGCATCGGAGCCGTCCACGGCCGGCCCTGGGGGCGGCAACTGCTGCGGGCAGCCGGCACGGCGGTCGCAACGGGAGGGGGAGTCTTCATGTGGAGGGCGCTCGCGTGATGCACGCGAGCGCGTCGTGGATTCGTGCGCGCGCGCTCGCCCTGTTCGCCCTTGCGCTTGCGTGCGGGCCCGCCGAAGCGCACCTCAATTCGACCGGGATGGGCCCGGTCTACGACGGCCTGATGCACTTCTTGGCCAGCCCCGAGGATCTTGTGCCTGCGCTGGCGTTGGCGCTGCTGGCCGGGTTGCGTGGCGCGCCTTACGGAAGACGGGCGATGTTCACGCTGCCGGCGGCGTGGCTGCTCGGCAGCCTGGTCGGATCGACCGCGGCCACCGCCCATGCCGGCACGCTGGTGGCAGCCTTGTGGTTCCTGCTGCTGGGTGGCTTGGTCGCGGCCGATGTCAGGCTCAGCTTGCGCTCGATGACGGTGCTCGGTGCACTGCTCGGGCTGGTTCACGGGTACCTCAACGGCACCGGCATGGGCCTGACTGCATCGGCGACCCTGGCCGCCCTCGGATTGGCCGCTGCAGTGTTCGTAGTGATCGTCCTGTTCGCCGCGCTCGTCGTTGCGTTGCGGGCGCCATGGGCGCGGATTGCCGTGCGTGTGGGCGGCAGCTGGATCGCCGCGAGTGGCGTCTTGATGATTGGCTGGTCGATTCGCGGGCTTTGACGGGGGTACCAGCACCTGGCCTACATCCAGACGCAGATCGGCTACAAGGTCAAGCTGGATATGCCGCAGCGCACAGGCCCCGAGGTTGATCGCCTCTCTGCGCGAGGCAAGGCTTGGTTATCTGGCGGGTCATTGGAACGGTGAAGGGCTCGGGGTCGATGATCGGCCCACTGCCATCACTTCGCCCTACGCCGGCGCAGCCGCCCACGCCGCCACCTGCGGAGACTGTGCGACGCAGGCCAGTCGTCGCAGCTTCTGCAATTCGGAATCCTGAAACTGCGAAGACTGCATACATCCGAAGGCCTTGGCTTCATCGGCAAACCGGTCGGCCGCATCCGGCAGCGCATCGCGACCTTCGAGGCGAAACGAAACCGGCGCCAGCGGCCCAAATAACAGGGCACGCCTAAGCCGAGGCCAGCGCTGCGGATCGGGCTCCACGCCCGCGGCGCGCGCAAACAGCAAGGCCATCAGGTTCATCTTGGTCTTCTGCGGCTCGCCACGCGCGCGGCACTCGGCAACGCCCGCCAGCATTTCTTCAAGTGCCGGCGCTGCGATGGCGCCGCTCCACACATAGGCAATCCACCGGGCCTGCAACTCGATCGGCGGAAACATCGGGCCCGACTGATCCCAGATGCCCACGAAGGCAAGTCCCGGCAGTTGCGGATGGAAGGTGTGCTGAAAAAGTTCGAGCCGTTGCGCATCGAGGCCAAGCGTGCGACGGATCGGCTCGCCGAGGAAGGGCATTTTCAGTTCGAAGCCGGTGCCGAAAAGAATGCCGTCGTAGATCTCCGTGGACCCGTCTCTGAAACTAACCCGCATGCCTTCGACCCTGTCGAACCAGGGCCGCACCTCGATGCGGCCCTCGGCAACCAGTGGAAGAAAATGCTGGCTCAATGTCAGGCCGGCATCGAGGATGCTGTCGGCCGGCTTCGGCGCGCCGAACTGTTCCGGACTGCCGCCCCAGGCCAGCACCAGCTCTTTCAGCATCTCGCCGAATTCGCTGCGCGGCAGCGACTCCTCCGCCAGCGCCTGGAAGCGCGTGAACACGCGATGGTCCGATGGCACGCCGGCCACGAGCTTCGGCAACACATAGCGCTGCCGACGATGGCACACGACCACCCTTGCCGCGCCGAGCATGCAGAGATCGCTGGCAATCTCGAGGGCACTGATGGCGCAGCCCGCGACGAGCACGCGCTTGCCGCGGTATCGCTCCGGATGCTTGTAGGCATTGGTATGCGCCACGCCATTGCTGCCCGAAAAAGACGCCAGCCCCGGGACCTCGGGAATGCGCGAATGCTGGAAGCGGCCACAGGCGACCACGACTTTCTCAAAGATCTCTTCGTCGTGCGCGTCATGACGCACGGTCCATCCGCCGGGCACAGCCGCAATTTCGCGCACCTTGGTGCGCAGACGTATTTGCCCGGACAGGTGGAATCGGTCCGCATAGCGCCGCAGGTAGTCGCCGATCTCGCGATTGGACGGATAGACCGCGAGGCCCGGCGCATGCGGCAGGTCGCTGAATTGGGTGAGCACGCGGCTGGTGTTGGTGCGCATCGATGGCCATACGCCGCTGCAGATCGCGTCGCCGCTCCATTGGCCGCCGGGCAATGGCGCCCGCTCGAACAGCACGGGCTCGAAGCCTTCGGATTGCAGGTAGCGGGCAGCGATCAAACCGCCCGGCCCGGACCCGATGATGGCGACTCTTGGCATCGTTGGAACCTCCATCCTCATCGGGATCGTCACGCGTGCCGAGCGTTTCAGGGGGTATGGCCCTTGCCTTCCTCACCCAGACTGCCGACCCATTGGTTGCGAGGCCGTCGACATGGTAAATCTTCTTTACTCTCCTTCATCTGATCGCTGTCGTCGAAGCTCAGATCTCCTCGACGAAGGCGGCGCCGGTCGAAATGTTCAGCCAAACCGTTGCATCGACCGATAGGCTGCCGCAGAGGGAATCGGCAACTGAAGAGGCGTCGGCGGCCCGACAACCGAAGCCGACGCCGACTGAATCACCAAGTCACCCGCAGGCCCAGCGAGCCTTGCACCGATGACTTCACCTGGGCTTCGCCGCCGCTGCTGAGCAATCGCCCGATCTCGCCGTAAATCGTCGTGACGGGCGTCAGCGCCAGCGAAAAGCCACCTGCCACTTCTGTCGAGGTGAAACCGCTCGCGCTGGAGATACGCGTGGCGGTGGCGGGACCGACGAAGGTCGCCACGTCGGCGCCGGAACCCGCGCGGTAGACGTTGACGCGCGCATAGGGCTGCAGACGCCCGGCCGCAGTGACCATGTCGCCCTTGATGCGCACGCCGAGGCGGCCGATCCAAGCGCCCTCGGGGTCCTGTTGGACGCGTGCGCCGACGATCCACACATCGTCGAACCGTGAATTTTGATAGATCAGTTGCGCCTGCGGCTCGATGCTCCAGGACTCGGCCAGAACGAAGGACTTGCCGGCTTCGAGCGATGCCGAGACGCTGCGCGCCTTGCCTGACGTCGTCAGACCGGCGTCGGGCCGCACGGTGTAGCGATGGCTGCCCGCTTGCAGCACGGCATCGGCATACCAGCCGCCCGCATCCATCCAGGTCGCATAGCCGCCGAAGTAGCTCGATTGCAGATCGTTGCTGCCGGCCCTGCCGAAGGCGCCGCGCACGTTTGCGCTCACGTCCGCGCTTCCGTCCAGCGAACCGACGTAGGCCCCGACACGCCAGTTGTCGGCGGCCAGGAGGTCGCTGCCGGCCTGCAGCCCGCTCAAGTGGCCCTGACTGTACGGCGCGACGCTGCCGTTCTGGCGGATGTCCAGATCGGTGTAGATGGCGCGCGCCCAGGCGCCACGTTCGGGACCCGTATCGCCGACGCGGCGATGCAGGTTGCCGATCATCGCGAGATCGCCTTGCCGAACTTGCGCGGGAAGGGCAGCGAAAAGCGGCGTCTCGTTCTGATAGGCGGGGGCGACCGGGGCAGGCGCTGCTGCGCTCGCTTCGGTTTGTGCGGTCGTCGTTGTCTCAGCGGCGGCGGGTGCGGCGCTCTTGTTTGGCTCTTCTCCGTTGACCGCGGCTGGCGCGGCCACTGAAGGTGCAGGCGCCGGTGCTGACGCCGGTGTGGGTGCGGGTGCGGGCGCCGATGCGGGCGCGGGCGCGGGTGCTGGTGCTGGTGCTGGTGCTGGTGCTGGTGCTGGTGCTGGTGCTGGTGCTGGTGCTGGTGCCGGGGCCGGTGCTGGTGCGGGTGCTGGTGCTGGCGCCGGTGCCGGTGCCGGTGCGGGTGCAGGTGCGGGTGCAGGTGCGGGTGCCGATGCGGGTGCAGGTGCCGGTGCCGGKGCCGGTGCCGGTGCSGGTGCCGGTGCCGGGGCCGGTGCCGGAGCGGGTGCCGGTGCAGGTGCTGGTGCTGGTGCTGGTGCTGGTGCAGGTGCCGGTGCCGGTGCCGGTG
>NZ_JBFUCJ010000146.1:0-14724 GCF_056405295.1 Variovorax sp. P1_H2
CCATTGGGCCGCCACATGCGGCAGGGTGCCGAGCGCCTTGATGTGGTCCCATTTGGCGACCCCCATCGGGCCGCGTGCGTCCTCGATCGTGATCGCGATGTCGAACTGCTTGAACAGCTTCACGAAGGCGCCCATGGGCGCGCAGGAGCCGAAGTCGATGATGGTGCCGGCCCAGTCGAAGACGACGGCGCGGAGGCGGGAGGGGAAAGGACTCATGGTCTCTGGATCTCGTCGATGAAGGGCTACCAGCCAGCGAACACGTCCTCGGCGATGCCGAAGGCGGTGCTGGCCCCGGTGCCRCTGGTGACCAGCACCAGCCGCGTGGCGTCGTCGGGCGCGTCGATCAGGCAGTCGGTGGTGGCCGAGGAGGGATAGATGCCGACCCAGCGCTCGCTGACGCGGGCCTGCTTCAGATGCAGCGTCCGGTGCAGGTGCTCGAGGATCAGATCGTCGACGCGCTGGTCGGCGAAGGGTTCGGGCGCTGCGCCGTAGTGGTGCGAATCGCCGACCACCAGCGAGCCGTCGGCGCTCTGCACCACGATCAGGTGGATGCCGTTGGCCAGCGATTCGGCCTCTTCGCGCTGCATCTGCTCGAGCAGGGCGGCGGCGGCCGGCAGCTTGCTGTAGCCGTGATAGCGCACCAGGCTCAGGTCGGCCATCACCGAACCGGGCAACTTGAATCCGGGTTCGGGCTGCACGCGCAGCATGTGCAGCAGGCACAGTTGCAGGCGATGGGGCGTCAATCGCTCGGCGAACAGGCCGTTGAGGTCGGTATTGGTGCAGACCGCGACCCGCTCGGCGTGCAGCATGGAACGCGAGGTGCGCACCCGTGGCGCGGCCACCTCGAGCACCGCCTCGCCGAAGCGGAACACCACGCCCATCGTCTCGGCCAGCCAGCGCGCCAGCAGCCCGATCGCGGTGCGCGACTCGACCCGCACCTCGTGCGGGCTGTAGAGCACGCCCTGCGCGCCGGCCAGCTGCAGCACCGGCGCCCGCGCGGCGGCCTCGGCGACCTCGAGCAGCTCGCAGCCCTCGCCCATCGGCGTGGCCATGAACTCCTTCAGCACTTCGAGCGCCTGCGGCCGGAAGGCGGTGAGCCAGAGCCCGTGGTGCAGGGCCTCGATGCCCGCGGCAGGCGCGACCTCCCCCCAGATCTCGCGCGCCCGGCGAGCCCGCCGCCAGGTGTCGCCGGCGCCCTGCCCGGTCACGGTGATGAAGCCGAAATTGCGGATCGAGGCGCCGACGCAGGCGGCGTCGCGCTCGACGACGCAGACCTTGAGTCCGCGCCGCGCGGCAGTGTAGGCATGGGCCAGGCCGACGATGCCGGCTCCGACGACCACGAGGTCGAAATGGGTGGGAGTGTCAGTCATGCGTTTCGAATCGGAAAGGCTCAGCGGGCCGGCGCGCGCCAAGCCTGCGTGCGCCGGTCGACCAGTCTGCCCAGTGCGAGATACAGCAGTGTGACAAGCGTCGAGACGCCGGCGATCAGCACCGCCATCGCGGCCGCCGGCCCGCTCTCGCCGGCCTCGTCGAGGTTGAGGATCGCCACCGCCGCCACCTTGGTGTCGGGCGAATACAGGAACACCACCGCCGAGATCGTCGTCATCGCGTTGATGAAGAAATAGCGCGAGACGTCGAGCAGGGTCGGCAGGCAGATCGGCAGCGTGACGCGCCAGAAGGTCTTGTAGATCGGCACCTTGAGCGAGGCCGAGACGGCCTCGAACTCGGGGTCGATCGCCTTCAGCGCGGTCACCATCGTCAGATGGCCGGTGGTGTAGAAATGGACGATGGTGCACAGCACCAGCAGCGCCATCGTCTGGTAGAGGACGTTGAGCGGATTGGCCGGCGCGTTGAAGAAGAAGATGTAGCCCAGGCCGAGCACCAGTCCGGGCACGGCCATCGGCAACATCACCATCAGCCGGATCGAGGCCCGCACCAGAGACAAGCCACGGGTCTTCTCGAGCATGTAGGCGCCGACGAACACCGTCGCCGTGCCGAACAGGGCCGTTGCCGACGCCAGCTTGACGCTGTTGAGCATCGCGTCGCCGAGCTCGGCGTCGACCAGGCCCGAGACGTAGTGCACCAGGCTCGGCGCCAGGTTGTAGGGCCACAGCGTGGCAAAGGAGGCGAACACCGCCATCCCGAACATCGCCAGCATCAGCGCGACGATCAGCAGGCAGTACAGCGTCATTGCCGCATCGAAGCGCGGCGAGCGCTTCGGCAGCAGCGCGACTGCGCGGGCCGACAGGGTCGAGGTCTGGCGCCGCTGCACCAGATGGTCGATCGCGAAGGTCAGTGCCGCCGGCGTCAACAGCAGCAAGGCGACCACCGCGCCGCGCTGGAAGTCCTGCTGCCCGATCACCAGCTTGAAGACGTCGGTCGCGAGCACGTTGAAGCTTCCGCCGACCACCTTGGGAATGCCGAAATCGGTGATGACCAGCGTGAAAGTCACCAGCGCCGCCGACACCAGCCCGTACTTGGCGCCTGGCAGCGTGATGGTGAAGAACTTGCGCCAGGTGGGGGTGCCGAGCGCATCGGCGGCCTCGTACAGGCGGGCATCGGCCAGCGTCAGCGCGGCCACCAGGATCATCAGCGTGTGCGCAAAGGTCGCGAAGCACTCGGCCAGCACGATGCCCGGCGCACCGTAGATGCCTTCGAAGCCGAGCGCCAGCCAGAGTTCCTTGGCGACGCCCTGGTTGCCGAACCAGTAGATCAGAGAAATCGCCGACAGCAGCGATGGCGCCAGCAAGGGCAGCAGCGTGATGGCGCGGAACACGCCCTTGAAGGGCATGCAGCTGCGCGTCAGCGCATAGGCGAACGCAAAGGCCAGCGGCACCACGATCAGCGTCACCAGCAGCGACACCCAGACGCTGTGCCAGAGGCTCTGCAGCAAGGCCGGCGAAGCCAGGTAGGCCGCGAAGTTGCCGAGCCCGGTCGCGCCCTCGGGCGCCTCCAGCGCCTTCGACAGGATGATCGCGAGCGGCGCCACCAGCCCGACCAGCAGCAGCAGCGCGGTACCGACGAGCGCCAGGTGCGCCAGCCGGTCGCCGGCCGGCACGCGTTGCTTCAGCGCAGGTGTCTTCAGGACCGCGGACATGGCCTGACTCCGTCGCCGCTCAGGCCTCGGCCAGCGGGAACACCCGCAGCCGATCGGCCCGCAGCGCGAAACGCAGCGAGGCGCCTTCGCGCACGTCGAACTCGTCCATCTGGTTGAGCGAGAACTGCAGTTGCACCGGCTGGTCGGGGATGCGGTCGACCGCGACTTCGGCCAGGCAGTTGCCGCCGAGGAATTCCACATGGCGCACGGTGCCGCTGCAGCGCAGCGGGTCGTCGTCGCGCACGCCGTCGACCACGCGGTCCTCGGGCCGCAGGTAGAGCATCACCGGCCGGCCGGGCCGGAAGTCGGCGCCGGCCTCCGGCGGGCACTGCAGCCGCAGCGCGCCGCAGCGGAACCAGCGGTCCCCCTCGGCCACGGCTCGCAGCCGGTTGGCCTTGCCGACGAAGTCGGCGACGAAGGGCGATGCCGGCTCGCGATACACCTGCATCGGGGTGCCGACCTGCTCGATCACGCCATGGTTCATCACCACGATGCGGTCGGCCACCGACAGTGCTTCTTCCTGGTCGTGCGTGACCATCACGGTGGTGACGCCGAGCTTGCGCTGCAGCGAGCGGATCTCGTTGCGCAGGTGCACCCGCACGATGGCGTCGAGCGCCGACAGCGGCTCGTCCAGCAGCAGCAGGCCCGGCGATGTGGCCAGCGCGCGGGCCAGCGCGATGCGCTGCTGCTGGCCGCCCGAGAGCTGTGCCGGGTACTTGCCGCCGCTGTCCGGCAGGCCGACCAGGCGCAGCAGTTCATCGACCCTGGGCGCCGCCTGGGTCCGGGACTGGCGTCGATTGACCAGTCCATAGGCCACGTTGTCGCCGACCGTGAGGTTCGGGAACAGCGCATAGGACTGGAACATGATCCCGTAGTCGCGCCCTGACGGAGGCAGCACCGAGATGTCGCGCCCGGCCTGCAGGATCGTGCCCGAGGTCTGCGTCTCAAGCCCCGCGATGATGCGCAGCAGCGTCGTCTTGCCGCAGCCCGAGGGGCCGAGGAAACAGACGAACTCGCCGCGCCGGATCGCCAGGTCGATGCTCTCCAGCGCGGTGAAGCCGCCGAAGCGCTTGTGGATGCGCCGCAGGTCGAGGTAGCTCGCGTCGTCGCTCATGTGTGGCCGATCCGCCGGTGCTACTTCTTCTCGCTCTTGCCATCGTAGCGCTTCGACCATTCGGCCAGCGTGCGCTCGCGGCCTGCCGCAGCCTGGTCGAAGTTCATCTTGATCAGGCGCGACTCGTAGTCCGGCGGGATGTTGGCCAGCTTCGGCGCCACGCCCGGCTGGGCGGTCAGCGCGAAGTTCCTGCCGTAGAGCATCATCGCGTCCTTCGACGAAGCCCAGTCGGCCAGCTTCTTCGCCGCATCGAGCTTCTTGGTGCCCTTGTAGATCGCGAAGCCTTCGAGGTCCCAGCCCAGCCCCTCCTTCGGGAACACCAGTTCGATCGGCGCGCCCTTGGCCTTGTTCGTGTGGCCGCGGTACTCGAAGGAGATGCCGGCCACGTATTCGCCGGCCGCCGCCATGTTGCAGGGCTTGGAACCCGAGTGCGTGTACTGGCCGATGTTCTCGTGCAGCGCGTCCATGTACTTCCAGCCGCCGCCCTTGCCGGCGTCGTCGCCCCACAGCTGCAGCCAGGCCACGACATCGAAGTAGCCGGTGCCCGAGGAAGCCGGGTTGGGCATCACCACCTGGCCCTTGAATTCGGGCTTGGCGAGGTCCTTCCAGGTGGTCGGAATCGCGATGTTCTTCTTCTTGGCCTCGACCGTGTTGAAGCACACCACGGCACCGAAGACATCCATGCCCCACCAGGCCGGCGGCGACTTCTTGTCCCGGTATTGCGACATGATGGCATCGAGGTTCAGCGGCGCGTAGGGC
Organism: Variovorax sp. P1_H2; assembly: GCF_056405295.1. Lineage (NCBI taxonomy): Bacteria > Pseudomonadati > Pseudomonadota > Betaproteobacteria > Burkholderiales > Comamonadaceae > Variovorax > Variovorax sp. P1_H2. Next base: position 4,971 of record NZ_JBFUCJ010000146.1, read on the forward strand.
TCGAGCATGTCGTTGCGCTCGAACAGCGCCAGGCTCGAGGCCGCCACGCCCCAGATCACGTCGGCCTGCGGATTGGACTTCTCGGCCAGCAGCTTGGCCGTGACCACGCCGGTCGAGTCGCGCACCCACTTGATCTCGATGTTCGGCTGGACCTTGTTGAAGGCCTCCTGGTAGGCCTTGAGCTGGTCGGTCTCGAGGGCGGTGTAGACCGTGAGCTGGGTCTTCTGGGCCCAGGCACCGGCCCCGAAGGCCAGGCCGAGCGCGCCGGCCAGTATCGATTTCCAGAACGTCATGAAAAGGCTCCTCAACAGTGGATGGGGGAATCACGGCGACGTGATGGGAGCCGTCAAGCAAGTTCGAGGCCTGAATCATCCATTTTGTAGATTGTAGACAATTTACAGAGTGTGGCCTAGGATCGCCCCATGTCGACGACGCTCTCGCCCCAGGCAGCCATTGCACAACTGCAGGGCAACTCGCTCGCCAACCTGGTGCAGACCGAGATCGAGCGCTTGATCCTGGAAGGCGAGCTCGGCCCCGGCGAGAAGCTCACCGAGGCGGCGCTGGCCGATCGACTGGGCGTCTCTCGCGGTCCGGTGCGCGAGGCCTTCCGCATGCTCGAGGAAGCCGGCCTGGTGCGCACCGAGAAGAACCGTGGGGTGTTCGTGCGCGACGTGCCGATCGAGGAGGCGCTCGAGATCTTCGAGGTCCGCGCCGCGATGGACCTCTATGTCGGACGCAAGGTCGCCGAGACCATCCGTCCGGCCGAAGTGCGCGAACTGCGCCAGCTTGCCGACGAAATGGACCGCTCGGCCAAGGCCGGCAATGCGCCGGACTACCACCGGGTCAACCTGCAGTTCCACGACCGGCTGGTGGAGCTTGCGGGCAATGCCAAGCTCGGTGCCACCTACCGCAAGCTGATCAAGGAACTGTCGCTGTTCCGGCGCAAGAACCTGACCGACGAATCGATGGCGGTCTATGCGCGCGAACATCGCCAGATCGTCAAGGCGATCGCGGCCGGCGACGCCGAGGCAGCCGGCCAGGCGATGTACCAGCACGTGATGAACAGCCGCGCGCGCACCCTGCGCAACCACCAGAAATCAAGCACCGCCTGAGGACCCCGATGGCATTGAGCCTGTCAGATATCGAGACCCTGTTCGCGCGCCACGGCGCCGAGCAGTACAACGGCGAGCCGGTCTCCCAGCTCGAGCACGCGCTGCAGACCGCCCAGCGCGCCGAACTCGACGGCGCCGACGACGAACTGGTCACGGCGGCGCTGCTGCACGACCTCGGCCACCTGCTCAACGAACAGGGCGAGTCGCCGAGCCTGCGCGGCATCGACGACCTGCACCAGTTCTACGCCCTGCCCTTCCTGCGCGGCGTGTTCGGCGACAAGGTGCTGACGTCGATCAAGTGGCACGTGGACGCCAAACGCTACCTCTGCGCCACGCGCGCCGACTACGGGGCCGGCCTCTCGGCCGATTCCAAACGCAGCCTCGAATTGCAGGGCGGCGTCTTCTCGGCCGAGGAAGCCGAGCGCTTCATCGCCCAGCCCCATGCTGGCGACGCGGTCCGGCTGCGCCTGTGGGACGACCTCGCCAAGGAAGCCGAACGCCCGACGCCGCCGCTCGCGCACTTCCTGGCGCGCGCCCAGCGCTGCATGCTGAAGTGACGCTCAGCGCGACGATCGTCGGCGCGGTCCTGATCGGGGCACTGCTCCACGCGGGCTGGAACGCGCTCATCAAGTCGGGCGGCGACAAGGCGCTCGACACCGCGCTGATCCACAGCCTGGGCATCTTCATTTCAGTGCCGCTTCTGCTCTACACCGGTCTGCCGGCGCGCGAGGCCTGGCCCTACATGGCGGCGTCGCTGGTGATCCACCTCGGCTACTACATCGCGCTCGCGGGCGCCTACAAGCATGGCGACCTCGGGCTCACCTACCCGGTGATGCGCGGTTGCGCGCCGCTGCTGGTGGCGATGGGCAGCCTGCCCTTCATCGGCGAAGGCATCTCGGCGGCGGCCTGGGCCGGCGTCGCCGTCATCTGCATCGGCGTGGTGACGCTCGGCCTGTCGCGCTCGGCGCTGCGCGACAGCGACGAAAGGCGGCGGCGCAAGGCGCTGGGCTTCGCGCTGGCCAACGCCGCCATCATCGCGCTCTATACCGTGGTCGACGGCATCGGCGTGCGGGCCTCGGGCGATGCACTCGCCTACGTGGCCGGTCTGTTCGTCTTCGACGGCCTGCCCTATCTGCTGCTGGTGCTGTGGCTGCGCCCCGGCCAGCGGCGCGCAGCCCTGGCGTACATGGCAAGGCGCTGGAAGATCGCGCTGGCCGGCACCGCCGCGTCGCTAGGCAGCTACGGCATCGCGCTGTGGGCGATGACCCACGCGCCGGTCGCGGTCGTCGCGGCGCTGCGCGAGACCTCGGTGCTGTTCGCCGCGGTCATCGGCACCCTCTTCCTGCGCGAGCCCTTCGGCTGGCAGCGTGCCATCGGCACGCTTGTCATCGTCGCGGGCGTGATGGCCTTGCGGCTGGCTTGATGGTCGCTCGCTTGACGGCAGTCGTCTTGGCCGCCGCAGGGACGACAGCGGCGGGCTTGACCGCCGCAGGCTCGATCACCGCCGCCTGGTGCGGCTCGGCCCGCACGCAGTCGGCGTAGTAGCGCTTCTTGCCGGTCTCGTCGATGCGGCCCACCAGTCCATGGATGTCGGTCTCGAAGCCCGGGCACTCGGTGTTGAACTCGCGTGCGAACTTGAGGTAGTCGACGATCTTCTTGTTGAAGACCTCGCCAGGAATCAGGAGCGGAATGCCCGGCGGGTACGGCGTGATCAGGCTGGTCGTGATGCGGCCTTCGAGGTGGTCGATCTCGACCCGCTCGGTCTTGCGATGCGCGATGTGGGCGAAGGCGTCGCTCGGCTTCATGGCCGGGGTCAGGTCGCTCAGGTACATCTCGGTGGTCAGGCGCGCGACGTCGAAGCGCGCATAAAGCTCGTGGATGTGATGGCACAGGTCGCGCAGGCCGAGGCGCTCGTACTTCGGATGCGCCTGGCAGAACTCCGGCATGATCCGCCACATCGGCTGGTTGCGCGCGTAGTCGTCCTTGAACTGCTGCAGCGCCGTCAACAGCGTGTTCCAGCGGCCCTTGGTGATGCCGATCGTGAACATGATGAAGAAGCTGTAGAGACCGGTCTTCTCGACGATCACGCCGTGCTCGGCCAGGAACTTGGTGACGATGCTGGCCGGAATGCCGGTCTTGGCGAACTTGCCGTTGAGGTCCAGGCCCGGCGTCACGATGGTCGACTTGATCGGGTCGAGCATGTTGAAGCCGTCGGCCAGCTTGCCGAAGCCATGCCACTTGGCGGTGCGCGACTCGCCCTTGATGATCCAGTCGTCCGCGCGGCCGATGCCCTCGTCGACGAGCTTCTCGGGGCCCCAGACCTTGAACCACCACTCGTCCTTGCCGAACTCGGCCTCGACCTTGCGCATCGCGCGGCGGAAGTCGAGCGCCTCGAGGATGCTCTCCTCCACCAGCGCGGTGCCGCCGGGCGGCTCCATCATCGCCGCGGCGACGTCGCAGCTGGCGATGATTGCGTACTGCGGGCTGGTCGACGAATGCATCAGGTAGGCCTCGTTGAACAGGTCACGGTCGAGCGCCCGGTTCTGCGAGTCCTGCACCAGCACGTGGCTGGCCTGGCTGATGCCGGCCAGCAGCTTGTGGGTCGACTGGGTGGCGAACACCAGCGAGTCCTTCGGCCGCACCCGGCGCTTGCCCATCGCGTGGTAGGCGCCGTAGAACGGGTGAAAAGCCGCGTGCGGCAGCCAGGCCTCGTCGAAATGCAGCGTGTCGACGTAGCCGTCGAGCATGTTCTTGATGGTCTCGGTGTTGTAGATCACGCCGTCGTAGGTCGACTGCGTGAGCGTCATCACGCGCGGCTTCACCTTGTTGGCATCGACGTGCGAGAGCAGCGGATTGGCCGCGATCTTGGCCTTGATCGCCGCCGGCTCGAACTCGCTCTTCGGAATCGGGCCGATGATGCCGAAGTGGTTGCGTGTCGGCTTCATGAAGACCGGTATTGCGCCGGTCATGATGATCGCGTGCAGGATCGACTTGTGGCAGTTGCGGTCGACCACCACCACGTCGTCCGGCGCCACCGTGTGGTGCCACACCATCTTGTTGCTGGTGCTGGTGCCGTTGGTGACGAAGAAGCAGTGGTCGGCGTTGAAAATGCGCGCCGCGTTGCGCTCGCTGGCCGCCACCGGGCCGGTGTGGTCGAGCAGTTGGCCGAGTTCCTCGACCGCGTTGCAGACGTCGGCACGCAGCATGTTTTCGCCGAAGAACTGGTGGAACATCTGGCCGACCGGGCTCTTGAGGAAGGCGACGCCGCCCGAGTGCCCCGGGCAGTGCCACGAGTACGAGCCGTCTTCGGCGTAGTCGATCAGCGCCTTGAAGAACGGCGGCTGAACGCCTTCCAGATAGCTCTTGGCCTCGCGGATGATGTGGCGGGCCACGAACTCCGGCGTGTCCTCGAACATGTGGATGAAGCCGTGCAGCTCGCGCAGGATGTCGTTCGGGATGTGGCGCGAGGTTTTCGTCTCGCCGTAGATGTAGATCGGCACGTCGGCGTTCTTGCGCCGCACCTCGCCGATGAAGGTGCGCAGGCTGAGCACCGCCGGGTCGAGGTCCGGACCGACCGAGAACTCTTCATCGTCGATCGACAGGATGAAGGCGCTGGCGCGGCTTTGCTGCTGCGCGAACTGGCTCAGGTCGCCATAGCTGGTGACGCCCAGCACCTCGAAGCCCTCGCTTTCGAAGGCCTGCGCCAGGGCGCGGATACCAAGGCCCGACGTGTTCTCGGAGCGGAAGTCCTCGTCGATGATGACGATGGGGAAGCGGAATTTCATGAGCAGGGCTCCGGACAGGCAAATAGGCGCGAAGTGTACGGAATTCAGATGAAGAATCGGGCCCGCCCGGTGAACGAAGTTTCAGGCGGCCTTTTTGGCGAAGCGCCGGCGCCTCCGCCGGAGTCGCCCTCGGGCAGCGAAAACCAAGCCGTCGCACTGCTACAATCATGGGCTCGGAGCGGTGGATGAGCGGTTTAAGTCGCACGCCTGGAAAGCGTGTGAGGGTTAATAGCCCTCCGCGGGTTCGAATCCCGCCTGCTCCGCCAGAAAACACGTCTCCAGCAGCTTCCAACTGCCAACGGATCCGTCCTGAAAGCCCCGCATGCCGGGGCTTTTTTGTGCGCCGCCGATTGCGGGTCACCGCCCAACGCGATGCCAGCCGGGCGCTGGTCGAGAAGCTCCGCGCCGCCGACGACAAAGCCGCCAACTGAGGCACGGCGCCGCCGGCAAGCGGCGCATCCGTGCGCTTTCTCCTACGCGAGCGCAAGCCGTCCGGCCTTGGCCGGCGATGGGCGGCGGGCTAGGCTTTGTGTCTTGCACTGGCAGGAACCGGCATGGCTCTCCTCACGTTCCTTGTCGAAGACAACAGGACCATACGCGACAACCTGATCCCCGCGCTCGAGGACCTGGTGGGTGCCCGCGTGCTCGGCATCGCCGAGACCGAGACCGACGCATCCGAGTGGCTCGCCGCCCATGGCGGCGAATGGCAACTGCTGATTGTGGACCTGTTCCTCAAGAAGGGCTCCGGACTGGGCGTGCTGCGGGCCTGCCTCCGGCGTCACGAACGCCAGCGCGCAGTGGTGCTGAGCAACTTTGTCAGTCCCGACATCCGTGCACGCTGCATGGCGCTCGGCGCCGACGCCGTGTTCGACAAGTCCAGGGACCTCGAGGCTTTCTTCGACTACTGCACCGGCCTGCAGCCGGCATAGCCGAAAAAGAAAAAGGGGCCCGAAGGCCCCCTTTTCCTGCTTGCTACGCAGCGCTCAACGCACCACGGCGATTTGCGTGCGTGCACCGTTCTTGTAGGTGTACAGCGTCAGCGCACCGTTCTTGATGTCGCCCTTCTCGTCGAAGGCGATCGGGCCGGTCAGGCCCTTGTACTCGACCTTGCCGACTTCAGGCAGGTACTTCTCCGGATCGGCCGAACCGGCCTTCTGCATCGCAGCGGCCAGCACCTGCACGGCGTCGTAGACGTACGGTGCATAGATCTGGACTTCGACGCCGTTCTTTTCCTTGAACTTGGTCTTCCAGGCTTCCAGCGGCGCCTTGAAGTCGCCATCCACGCCACCGGCTTCGGCGCAGACGACCATCTCCTCGCCGATCGCGTCGCCGGCCAGCTTGGCCAGTTCGCCGGTGCACAGGCCGTCGCCGCCCATGAACTTGACGTTCATGCCGAGCTGCTTGACCTGCTTGAGCATCGGGCCGCCGACGGCGTCCATGCCGCCGAAGAACAGGATGTCGGGCTGGGCGCCCTTGAGCTTGGTCAGGATGGCATTGAAGTCGGTCGACTTGTCGGTCGTGAATTCGTGGCCGACGATGGTGCCGCCGGCAGCCTTGGCGGCCTTCTCGAATTCTTCGGCGACGCCCTGTCCGTAGGCGGTGCGGTCGTCGATCACGGCGATGTTCTTGCCCTTGAGCGTTTCGACCGCGTACTTGCCGAGCGTGCCGCCGAGTTGCGTGTCGTCAGCCACCACGCGGAACGTGGTCTTGAAGCCCTGGCGGGTGAACTTGGGGTTGGTCGCCGAGGGCGAGATCTGAGGAATGCCCGCGTCGCTGTACAGCTTGGAAGCAGGAATCGAGGTGCCCGAGTTCAGGTGGCCGACCACGCCGTTGACCTTGCTGTCGACCAGCTTCTGGGCCACCGCGGTGCCCTGCTTCGGGTCACCCGCGTCGTCTTCGGCCAGCAGTTCGAACTTGACAACCTTGTCGCCGATCTTCATGCCCTTGGCATTGAGGTCCTCGACCGCCATGCGAGCGCCGAATTCGTTGTCCTTGCCGAGGTGGGCGATGGCACCGCTGGTGGGTGCCACGTGGCCGATCTTGACCACCAGGGCATCGGCCGGGGGCGCGGCGGGAGCAGGAGCGGCTGCGGTCGGTGCGGGTGCCGCAGGCGCCGCGGCTTCTTCCTTCTTGCCACAGGCCACGAGCGCAAGAGCGGCCAGGGCGACAGCAGTCCATTTCAATTGCATGAGAACCTCCAGAACATGGATGAGTAGAGTTGAAAACCGGTCTTTGGATCCGGGCAAATACCTTCAGCAAGTATCGCGCCGCGGATGCGCAGCGCCCTCGCGCTTTTCGACCCGGGCGCAGTTTAGCCCAAGGTTTCGCGCCCGAATGCTGGCGTAGACCCGGGGTTGTCCGAAAGCTCGCGGGCCAGTGCTTCGCTCACCAACGCCCGCAGGACCGCCTCGATTTCATTGCGCAGACTGGGGATCATGGTGTCGAGGTGCTGCTGAACGGCAGCTGACACGGCATCGCTCACGCGCTCCTCGAGCGAGAGGTCGACGCGCTGCAGCACGCGGTGCAGCAACTGCTCTTCGAGGCGAAAGGCCTCGGCCTCGGACAGCTTGGCCTCGGGGCTCAACGCGACGGCCCGCGAAGGCTCGATCGCGGTCGGCGCCGCCGGCTCCGGCTCCGGCGGCRCGGGGGCTGTCGCGCCCTGCTGCGCGGGCTCGAGCACCGTCGTCAAGGTGGGTACGATGCGCGGCGGCGTTCGAGGCGCCCCGGTCATCCGTTGGCCCCCCCGGCGTAGGCATGGGTGCGGATGACGTAGCCGCGGTCCTTGTAGTGCCGCCAACGGACACGGCCGGCCTGGCGGTCGGCGTCGTCGCTGCCGACGATGTCGATCAGCCGCTCGAAACGCTCGAACCTCGCGGGCAGTTCGGCACCGAGGTTGACCAGGATCGGCCGGTCAGGCAAGGCGGCCTCGGTGCTGTCCGCCAGCACCACGGGCGAGCGCTGGACGATGTAGGGCGGGTCGTCGCTGCGGCAATGGGCGACGAAATCGCTCGGCGCGAGCTTCCACAGGGCCAGGTCGATCGCGTCCAGCAATGCGGCGTCCGCCACCACCACCAGCCGCGCGCCATGCGCACCCACCGCCTTGCGCAGCAGGCGGCAGGCATAGCCCAACTTGTCGGGCATGTTGTAGTGGCCGTCGATCTCGGTCACTTGCGGGGCCGCGCCTTGGGGGTCTTCGCCGTCGTGCGCGGCGAGGTCTTGGCGCCCTGCGCCAGGAGATAGTTCAACAGCAGGCCCACAGGCCGGCCGGTCGAGCCCTTGGCCGCCCCGCTCTTCCACGCCGTGCCGGCGATGTCCAGATGCGCCCAGGGATAGTCGCTGGCGAAGCGCTGCAGGAACTTGGCCGCCGTGACGGCGCCGCCGGCGCGGCCGGCCACGTTGGCGACGTCGGCAAAGTTGGTCTTGAGGCCCTCGGCGTAGTCGTCGTCGAGCGGCAGCCGCCAGCAGCGGTCCTGTGCTTCCTCGCCGGCGGCCTGGAGTGCGCCGGCCAGCGCATCGTCACTGGAGAAGAGCCCGCTGCGCACGCCGCCCAGGGCCACCACGCAAGCCCCCGTGAGGGTGGCGATGTCGATCACCGAGGCCGGCGCGAAGCGCTTGGCGTAGGTCAGCGCGTCGCACAGGATCAGGCGTCCCTCGGCGTCGGTGTTGAGCACTTCGATGGTCTGGCCGCTCATGCTGGTGACGACGTCGCCTGGCTTCAGCGCCCGGCCGTCGTTCATGTTCTCGCACGAGGGGACCAGCCCGATCACGTTGATCGCCGGCTGGATGTCGCCGAGCGCGCGGAACACGCCCAGCACGCTCGCCGCACCGCACATGTCGAACTTCATCTCGTCCATCTCCGCCGCCGGCTTGAGCGAGACGCCGCCAGTGTCGAAGGTGATGCCCTTGCCGACCAGCACCACCGGCGCCTGATCCTTGGGCGCGCCGTGGTAGCGCAGGACGATGAAGCGCAGCGGTTCGGCCGCGCCTTGCGAGACGGCCGCGAAGGCGCCCATGCCGAGCTTGGCCACTTCCTTGGGCCCCAGCACCTCGCATTTCACGTTCGGCAGCTCCGCGAGCTTCTTCGCGGCATCGGCCAGCATCGTGGGCGTGCAGTGGTTGCCCGGCCKGTTGCCCCATTCCTTGGCCAGTTCGATGCCGGCGACGGTCGCGGTGGCCTGGTCGAAGGCCTCGCGCAAGGCCGCGGCATCCGGCACGCCCACGCTCAGCTGGCGGATCGTGCGGGGCTCGGCCTTGGATTTGGTCTCGGTGTAGACATAGCTGGCGTCGGCAGCCGCCAGCACCGCGCTGGCCAGTGCCGCCGCATCGGTGGCGCCCGCGAAGACCATGGCGACCCGCTTCGGACTGGAGCCCTTGGCCGCGTTCACGGCCGCCTGCACCGCCGTGCGGACTGCGGCCGCGCCGCCGTCCCCTGCGGCGACCAGCAGCACGCGCGCCGTCGCCACGCCGGCCGGGCGGTACAACGCCAGCAACTTGCCGGCCTTGTCGGGCAAGTCGCCCGCCTTGCGGGCCTCGGCCGCCAAGGCGGAGAGCGCATCTTTCGAGGTGGTGGTACCGGCGGCGACCAGCACGATGAGGACATCGGCTTTCTCGGTGGCGGCCTGGGCGATGGAGAGGGTCTTGAGTTGAAAGTCCATAATCCTTTTTTTCCCTCGACGATGTTATTCCATTCCTCTCTACGCAAGGAGCTGTCACGCAGCTTCGGCGCCACGCTGGTGGTGCTGGTCACCATCGTGATGACGATGATGCTGATCCGCACGCTCGGATTGGCCGCCAGGGGCAGCGTGAATCCCTCCGAGGTCTTCCTCGTGATGACCTACACCGTGCTCGGCTACATGC
>NZ_JBFUCJ010000147.1:0-14643 GCF_056405295.1 Variovorax sp. P1_H2
CCGAGGGGGCCGCAGGCCGCCTTGGGGCGGCCCGGCGCCGGCCTGGCCCCCACGCTCCCTCACTGCGTGTGGTCGCTGCCCCCCGAGGGGGCCGTAGGCCGCCTTGGGGCGGCCCGGCGCCGGCCTGGCGCCGGCCGGCTCAGGCGATGTCGAAGCGGTCGAGATTCATCACCTTGGTCCACGCCGCCACGAAGTCGTCGACGAACTTCTGCTGCGCATCCGAGCTTGCGTAGACCTCGGCGAGGGCGCGCAGCTGCGCGTTCGACCCGAAGACCAGGTCGACTCGCGTCGCGGTCCACTTGAGTTCGCCGGTCTTGCGGTCGCGTCCTTCGAACTGGTCCTTGGCGTCCGAGACCGACTTCCACTCCGTGCCCATGTCGAGCAGGTTGACGAAGAAGTCGTTGCTCAAGGTGCCCGGCTTCCGGGTGAAGACGCCGTGCCGGGTCTGGCCGAAGTTGGCATCGAGCACGCGCAGGCCACCGACGAGCACCGTCATCTCGGGCGCCGTCAGCGTCAGCAACTGCGCCTTGTCGACCAGCAGCGCCTCCGCGGGCACGCTGAAGCGCGCCTTCACGTAGTTGCGGAAGCCATCCGCATACGGTTCCAGCGGCGCGAAGGAGAGCTCGTCGGTTTGCGCCTGCGAGGCGTCCTCGCGCCCCGGCGTGAAGGGCACCTTGACCTCGCGGCCGGCGTCGCGGGCCGCTTTCTCCACGCCCGCGCCACCGGCCAGGACGATCAGGTCGGCGAGAGACACCTTTTTGCCGCCAGTCTGCGCGGCGTTGAAATCGCTGCGGATGCCCTCGAGCGCCTGCAGGACCTTCGCCAGCTGCTCCGGCTGATTGACGGCCCAATCCTTCTGCGGCGCGAGACGGATCCGCGCGCCGTTCGCGCCGCCCCGCTTGTCGGAGCCGCGGAATGTGGATGCCGACGCCCAGGCCGTCGAGACGAGCTGCGCAGGGGTGAGGCCCGAGGCCAGCACCTTCTTCTTGAGGGACTCGACATCCTGCGCGTCGACCAGGGGATGGTCGACCGCGGGAATCGGGTCCTGCCAGATGAGTTCTTCGGCGGGTACCTCCGGCCCGAGGTAGCGGGCGCGCGGCCCCATGTCACGGTGGGTGAGCTTGAACCAGGCACGCGCGAAGGCTTCGGCGAGCTGATCGGGATTCGCAAGGAAGCGCCGCGAAATCTTCTCGTAAGCCGGGTCCATGCGCAACGAAAGATCGGTGGTCAGCATGGTCGGCGCGCGGCGCTTGGAAGCATCGTGCGCGTCCGGAATGGTGCCGGCACCGGCGCCGCCCTTGGCCACCCACTGGTGCGCGCCTGCAGGACTCTTGGTCAACTCCCACTCGAAGCCGAACAGGTTCTCGAGGAAGTTGTTGCTCCACTTCGTCGGCGTGGTGGTCCATGTCACTTCGAGGCCGCTGCTGATCGTATCGCCGCCCTTGCCGGTGCCGAAGCTGTTCTTCCAGCCGAGGCCCTGGTCCTCGAGACCGGCCGCCTCGGGCACGTGCGAGACATGGGTCGCCGGGGCGGCGCCATGGGTCTTGCCGAAGCTGTGGCCGCCGACGATCAGCGCCACGGTCTCTTCGTCGTCCATCGCCATGCGAGCGAAGGTCTCGCGGATGTCATAGGCTGCGGCGATCGGATCGGGGTTGCCGTCCGGACCTTCAGGATTGACGTAGATCAGCCCCATCTGCACGGCGGCGAGCGGGTTCTCCAGCTTCCGGCCTTCCTCCTCGACATCTTCCGGGCCGTGGGCGTAGCGCAGGTCGCCGCGCAGCCAGGTCGTCTCGCGACCCCAGTACACATCCTGATCCGGCTCCCACACGTCGGGGCGGCCGCCGCCGAAGCCGAAGGTCTTGAAGCCCATGGTTTCCAGTGCGACATTGCCCGCGAGAATCATCAGGTCGGCCCACGAAATCTTCTTGCCGTACTTCTGCTTAATCGGCCAGAGAAGGCGCCGCGCCTTGTCGAGGCTCACGTTGTCCGGCCAACTGTTCAGCGGCGCGAAACGCTGCTGGCCGCGGCCGCCGCCTCCTCGTCCGTCGCCGGTGCGGTAGGTGCCGGCGCTGTGCCACGCCATGCGGATGAACAGCGGACCGTAGTGCCCGAAGTCCGCCGGCCACCAGTCCTGCGAGTCCGTCATCAAGGCGGCGAGGTCCTTTTTCACCGCCGCCAGGTCGAGGCTATTGAACGCCGCGGCGTAATCGAAGTCTCCTCCCATGGGGTCGGATTTCGACGAATGCTGATGGAGCAGATCCAGGCGCAACTGCTTGGGCCACCAGTCGCGGTTCGTGGCGCCATCGCCCGCGGCCTCGCTGAACGGACACTTGGCTTCGGTCTTCTGGTTTTCCATGTGGATCTCCTACGTTGTGCGATGAAGGAGATCGATTTTGTGGCAGAAGCGGCCCTCGCGGAAATAGATACCCTTTATGCCAACCATAGAGCGCGCCGACGGGCGCGCGGCCAGATGGCTCGCGTCAGAGCATCAGCGCCACGGCGGCGTCGAGGTGCTCCGAAGGGGCGCGCCGGAAGCCCGAGCGCGCAAAGCGCTGCAGCCGCCCGACCACGAAGGCCGTCAGCGCCGAAGCCCGCACCTGCGCGTCGACGCTCGGTGTCGCCGAGCCATCGCCCGCCGCCGCGTCGCGCAGCGACTGGCGCAGGGTCGCCTCGATCTTGTCGAAGAACTGGTTCATGCGGCTCTGCAGGCGCTCGTTCTCGAACACCAGCGCATCGCCCACCATGACGCGAGTCATGCCCGGATTCTTCTCGGCGAACTGGACCAGCATCGCGACAATGCGCGCCGCCTGCTCGTGGCCCGGGGCGTCGCGCTCGACGATCTGGTTCACCAGCGTGAACACGCTCTGCTCGATGAAGTCGATCAGGCCCTCGAACATCTGCGCCTTGCTGGCGAAATGGCGATAGAGCGCGGCCTCGCTGACCTCGAGCCTGGCGGCCAGGGCCGCCGTGGTGACACGCTCGGCCCCCGGCTGCTCGAGCATGGCCGCCAGGGCCTGGAGGATCTGCACGCGCCGTTCGCCCGGCTTGGGGCGTTTGCGCGCCGGTACGGCCACCGGTTCTGAACTGCTTGTGGCGCCAAGGGCGCTCGGCTCGTCGTTCTGCATGGGCGCGTGCAAAATGTAAAAAATTGATTCTCGCACAGGGACGTTAGCGCGCGCCAACCGGACAAGCCCTGCCTGTCGCGCAGAATCGACAACGATTTCACGTTCCAACGCCAAGACAGACCATGACCCAAACGATTCTCGTGACCGGAGGCGCCGGATTCATCGGCAGCCACATCTGCGTGGCGCTGGCTGCCGCAGGGTATGCGCCCCTGGTGCTCGACAACCTGGGAAACAGCGACGTCCGCGTCTTCGACCGGCTGGCGCGCATCAGCGGCGAAGCGCCTCGCTTCATCGAAGGCGATGTGCGCGACCGCGCCTTGCTGGACCGGCTGTTCGCCGAACAGCCGATCGCCGGCGTGATCCATGTCGCCGGCCTGAAGGCGGTCGGCGATTCGGTGGCCGACCCGATCAGCTACTACGACAACAACGTGCACGGCAGCTTCGTGCTGGCGGCGGCGATGCAGGCTGCCGAGGTGCGCACGCTGATCTTCTCGTCCTCGGCCACGGTCTACGGCGAGCCCGATCATTCGCCGATCCCGGAAGACGCGCCGCGCCGGCCGGCCAACCCGTACGGGCGCTCGAAGCTGATGGTCGAGGAGGCGCTGGGCGACCTGCAGCGCTCGGACCCGCGCTGGCGGATCGCGCTGCTGCGCTATTTCAATCCCGTGGGTGCCCACGAAAGCGGGCTGATCGGGGAGCACCCGCAGGGCCGGCCGAACAACCTGATGCCCTTCGTCTGCCAGGTCGCGGTGGGCCTGCGCGACAAGCTCGCGGTCCATGGCGGCGACTATCCGACCCCCGACGGCACCGGCGTGCGCGACTACGTCCACGTGATGGACCTGGCCGAAGGCCATGTGGCGGCGCTGCGGCACGCCGAACGGCAGCCGGGACTCGCCGCCCTCAATCTCGGCACCGGCCAGGGCGCATCGGTGCTCGAGGTGGTGAAGGCCTTCGAGCGGGCGAGCGGCCGGCGCATCGCCTGCGAGATCGGCCCGCGGCGCCCCGGCGACGTCCCGGCCTACTGGGGCGATCCGGCGCTGGCGCAAGCCACGCTCGGCTGGACGGCCCGCCGCGGCCTCGACCAGATGTGCGCCGACAGCTGGCGCTGGCAGCAGGCCAATCCCCGGGGTTACGACCGCTAGCTCAGGCGCTCAGCGGGCCCGGATCATGGTGCCGTAGGCCTGGTCGGTCAGGATTTCCAGCAGCAGCGAGTGGGGCACCCGGCCGTCGATGATGTGGACCGCATTGACGCCGCTCTTGGCGGCGTCCAGCGCGCCTTCGATCTTCGGCAGCATGCCGCCGGAGATGGTGCCGTCGGCGAACAGCTCGTCGATCTCGCGCGCGCTCAGGTCGGTCAGCAGATTGCCGTTCTTGTCGAGCACGCCGGGCGTGTTGGTCAACATCATGAGCTTCTCGGCCTTCAGCACGGTCGCCAGCTTGCCGGCGACGACGTCGGCATTGATGTTGTAGCTCTCGTTTGCCTCGCCGAAGCCGATCGGGCTGACCACCGGGATGAAGGCGTCGTCCTGCAGCGCCTTGACCACGCTCGGGTCGATCGAGACGATGTCGCCGACCTGGCCGACGTCGTGGTGCAGGTTGGGGTCGTTGCGGTCGGCCATCTTGAGCTTCTGGGCCCGGATCAGGCCGCCGTCGCGCCCGGTCAGGCCCACCGCCTTGCCGCCGGCCTGGTTGATCAGGCCCACGATGTCCTGCTGCACCTCGCCGGCCAGCACCCACTCGACCACCTCCATGGTCTCGGAGTCGGTCACGCGCATGCCCTGGATGAAGTGGCCGGTCTTGCCGAGCCGCTTGAGCGCCGCCTCGATCTGCGGGCCGCCGCCGTGCACCACCACCGGATTCATGCCGACCAGCTTGAGCAGCACCACGTCTTCGGCGAAGTCGGCCTGCAGCTCGGGGTCGGTCATGGCGTTGCCGCCGTACTTGATGACGATGGTCTTGCCGTGGAACTTGCGGATGTAGGGCAGCGCCTGGGCCAGGATCTCGGCCTTGTCGCGCGGGGGGATGTTCAGGACAGGATCGGTCATTTTTGAGCGATGGAGAAAAGCAGAACCCGAATTGTGGCGGAACTGCAGGCCACCCGGCCGGCGCAGCCAGGCCCGTTGGTGAAACACCGCGGAACCGGCTTCGCCGGGCCGCCGGTGTTGCCCCCGGCAGGGGGTGGGCGGGCTACACGCAGTGAGCCCAACCTGGGGGCGAGCAACAGGTCACGGCCGCAGCCAGCGCGGCACCTTGAAGCGCACGATCATCAGGTAGGCCGCCACGTAGGTGGCGACAAACAGGGCGCAGAAGGCCATCAGCACCAGCGTGTTGTTCCAGAACAGCACCGCCGGCACCACGGTCAGCGCCGCGAAGATCCACAGGTAGGGCGAGGTGCGATTGTTGCGCGCCAGCAGCTGCCGCGCCTCGTCGTCGGCAAAGGCCACGCGGACGATGCGGCGGAAGATCAGCTGGTGGAAATGCAGCGCGTCGGCATCGCCCGGCGACTGGCCGCGCGCCACCTTGCGGTAGATCGAGAACACGGTCTCCCACACCGGGTAGATCAGCAGCAGCATCGGGAACCACGGCGACACCACCCGGTGCCTTTGCACCAGCGTCACCGCGGCCACGGCGATCACCATGCCCCAGACGTAGGCCCCGCCGTCGCCGGCGAAGATCTTGCCGCGCGGATAGTTCCAGATCAGGAAGCCCAACGTGGCGCCGACCAGGCAGATCATCATGGCCGCCAGCTGGCGGTCGCCGACCTGCAGCGCGACGTGGGTAATCGCCAGGCAGACCAGCACCGCCACCGTGCCGGCCAGGCCGTTGTAGCCGTCGATGATGTTGAAGGCATGCGGCAGGCCGCCGATGGCCAGCGCCGCGAACAGCATCGCCGCATAGGGCATGGTCTGCAGCCAGCCATCGACGACCGGAATGCCGACCCGCGCCAGGCCGAGGTTCAGCACCCAGCACAGCAGCAGCGCGGAACCGATCGTGAGCCCGAGCCGGTAGCGCACCGTCACTTGCTGCGTCACGTCCTCGATGATGCCGCCCAGCACGGCCGGGGCGATGCACAGCAGCGTCAGCGCCGAAGCCTTGAGCGGCCAGGAGACATTGAACGGATCCGAGCCGAGGCCGGCGACCAACCAGGCCACGCCGGTGCCGATGAAGATGCCGGCCCCTCCCAGCCGGGGCACGTGCCCCTTGTGGAAGCGCTGCGGCATGTCGGCGGCATAGCGCCGGGCGTGCCGGCGGGCGCGGCGCATGAACACCTGCACGGCGAATGCAGAGAGGAGGAAGCTGATGACGATCAGGGCAATCATGGGGTGTTGGCGGGAACCCTAGAATTCCCGAGCGAAATTAGACCATGCCGATGACCCCCTCCCCTCCTGCCTCCATCACGGTGTCGATCGTGAGCCACGGCCAGCTCGACCTCGTGCGCCCCCTGATGGAGGAGCTCGACCGCTTCAGCCGAGGCATGGTCGCCAAGGTGGTGCTGACGATCAACGTCCCCGAATCCGACGCGCTGGCGGGCCTGGCGTGGGGTTTCGAGGTGGAACGGATCGAGAACCCGGCGCCCAAGGGCTTCGGCGCCAACCACAACCAGGCTTTCGAGCGCTGCGCGACGCCGTGGTTCCTGGTGCTCAACCCGGACATCCGCTTCGACCGCGACATCCTGGCGCCGCTGGTGGCGCAGGCACGCCCCGACGCCGGCCTGCTGACGCCGCGCATCCTCGAGCCGGGCAAGGCCGAGCCCGAGCAGCACCGGGCGATCATCACGCCGCACGAGATCCTGGTGCGCCGGCGTCCAGGCTACGTCCGCCCGGCCGTGCCGCACTGGATTCCGGGGCTGTTCATGCTGTTTCGCAGCGAGGCCTACCGCCGGATCGGCGGCTTCGACGAGCGCTTCTTCATGTATGGGGAAGATTTCGACATCTGCGCCCGGACCCAGCTTGCCGGCTGGAAGCTGCAGGTGGCCGAGGACCTGCTGGCCCTGCACGATGCGCGGCGCGCCAGCCGCAGCAGCCGCAAGCACCTGTACTGGCACGTGACCAGCCTGCTCAAAGTGTGGGGGTCGAAGACCTTTTGGCGCTACCGAAGGTTGGTGGGGGACTCGAGCGGCGCCAGGCGCGGCGGCCATGCGTAGCTGAAATCCTCGAAATCGAGCGTGAGATTCGGGCTGTACGCAGGGTCTTCCCGCAATGCCTTGCCCCAGCGCTCCAGCATGTATCGCACCTCGCCGTCGTGGCGCGCCTTCCTTTCAGGGGCTGCGTCATCGCCGCGGGTCGCCGACTCATGGTGAAACAGCTCCGCATACGGCGTCCACACGTTGCGATAGCCGGCATCACGCACACGCAAACAGAGATCGATGTCGTTGTACGCGACCTTCAGGTTCTTCTCGTCGAGACCACCCACCGACTGGTATAGCTCCTTGCGCACCACCATGCATGCAGCAGTGACGGCAGACAGGGACTGAATCAGAGTGGCCCGCTGAAAATGACCCGGATCACCCGCCTGGAGCCGCTTGTGAGAGTGGCCAGCGACGCCGCCGATCCCCAGAATGACCCCGCCATGCTGGAGCCGCATGTCTGAATACCAGAGCCGTGCACCCACCGCGCCCACCCCGGGCTGGAGCGCTATCCCGACCATCTCCGAGAGCCAATCGGGCGATATCACCTCGATGTCATTGTTGATCAGTCCAACGAACTCGCCGCTTGCCAGTTCGACAGCCTCATTGTTGAGCGCCGAATAGTTGAACGGCCTGTCGTCGCGAACGACGCGAATGCCCGGCTGCTCTTCGAGTTGGCGGAAGTAGTCGAGCGCAACCGGGTCATCCGATCCATTGTCGACCAGAATGATCTCGTAGCGCGGATAGCTCGTCTTCCGCTGGATGCTCTCGATGCACTGCCTCACCAGTGCCGCAGCGTTTCGCGTCGGAATGACGAGCGACACCAGCGGTGGCGGATCAGGCAGATCGTAGTGGGCCCGATAGCCGTCGGGGGTGTACGCCACATGCCCGCGCACGCCGGTGCGCACGAAGTGCTCGTTCAGCGCGCGCACGCCCGCCTGCTGCGCATAGGGCTTGGCCTGCATCGACGTCGCCGTGCTCGCTTCATGCACACGCCAGTGATAAAGCACCCTCGGGATGTGATGCACCTGTCCTGGTGCGACATGCTCGATGCAGCGCAAGACGAGGTCATAGTCCTGCGCGCCCTCGAGCCCTTCCCTGAAGCCGCCCATCGCCCGGACCAGGTCGGTGCGGAAGGCCCCCAAGTGCGAGAACATGTTTTGCGACAGGAACAGATCGAGGTTCCAGTCAGGCTTGAAGTTGGGCGCCGACCGCACGCCCTGACCGTCGATCTTGTCTTCGTCGGAATAGATCAGGCGCGCTTCCGGATGGCGATCGATCGCATCGGCCAACCAGAAAAGGGCATGCTCGGCCAGCACGTCGTCGTGATCCATGAGTGCAACCCATGGCCCGCTGGCCAACTCGAGCGCACTGTTCGACGCCGCGGAAATATGTCCATTCCGCGGCCTGAAGACAAGCTTGATGCGTGAGTCGAGCGCAGCGTATTCGCTCAGCAATGCACGGGTCGCTTCCGAGGGCGATGCGTCGTCGGCAATGCACAGCTCCCAGCACGGGTAGATCTGCCGGCGCACGGATTCGATCGCCTCGCGCAGCCACGCTGCGTCGGCATCGAAGACCGGCATRACCACCGATATCAGAGGTGTACGGCCCATGGTCGCGATGCGCTGCCTCATCAGGGCGCGGAGTCCGTCCGTCGTCGTGTCGTAGCGCTTCACCCACTCGCCGTAGTGCTTGCGATCCAGCGTCCCGGCATCTGCCATGCGAGGAGGACCTTCGCCGCGCAAGAGGATGCCAAACGAGGTTTTCAGACCTCGCAAGCCCGATTGCCTGAAGATCAGCCAGGTCCGCCCCAACATGCCGGTCACGCCGCCGCCCTTGTAGACCGCAGCAGGCAGGACCTGGACCATCCGCCAAACACGACGGGCCCGCGCGGCAAGCATTGAAGGGGCAGACATCCGTGCCTACACCGACTCGAGGAGGTCGCGCAAGTCGCTGCACGCGCCACGGGCGGGGATTTCACAAGGGCCAATCATTGCTTTGTGGATCACGGGAACGAACCGGCCCGCCCGACTGACGGGGAGATGGCCGTTGGGGGAGCAAGAAGYGACTGGAATCAAGGCGAAGCCGGCAAAATTGGAATCTTAAGGGGTTGCGCCAGCCCTGCGAGGCAGAGACAGGCTGGCTCTCAAATCAGGCTGCGGCGCGGTAGCGCCTCCAAAAGCCCCGTCTGGTTGAAGACGCTCTTGACCGCGCGCTCGATGAAGTCGGCGCCGTTGTAGAACGGCATGACAACGACGACCGAGGGCCGGGCAGCGGGGGAGGAATCGATCTTGTCGGGCATTCGGCGAGGCGGGGTGATCTTCGGAAGGTCTCAGACGGATTCGAACAGGTCGCGGACGACGCCGCGCGTGCCGCGGCCGAACTTTTCGTAGCGGCCGGTCATGGCTTCGCGCAGCACCGGGAGGCAGCGCGCCACGCGTGACGCCGGCAGCGCGGCCCGGAAGCGCTGGTGTTCCAGCTTGTCGCGCAGCTTCTGGATGGTATCCGGAGCCACCTGGTCGCCCAGGGAAAGCAGCCGCTCGAGCAGGAGTTCGGCCTTCAGGGCCCGCTCCTGGTGCGTGGTGCCGCGCGAGGCCAGGGCTTTCCTGACCTTTTCCGTGAAGGAATCGCGGCGCGCGCCGATCTGGTTGCTTTCATGCTGGCGATAGTCGATCAGCGCGTCCTCGAGCACGTCGACCCGGCCGATCGCCGAGGCGACGATGCCCAGCCACTCGTCGTGCAGCCACTCCTTCGGGAAGTCCAGCGCCTGCTCGAGCAGGGAGCGCCGGAACAAGGTGGTCGCGCCGGTGACCAGATTGCGGCGCAGGAAGACGTCGAAGGCGCGGCCCTCGTGGATCCAGGCCCGTTCGAAGGACTTGACCTCCAGCGCATGGAACAGCGACAGCCCGAGCTCCTTCAGGTCGTCGTCGACCAGCCGGGCGTCGCTGTGCAGCAGCAGCAGGTCGGGGCGCTGGTCGAACGGGGCCACCATCCGCGCCAGGCGGTCGGGATGCCAGACATCGTCCTGGTCGCTGAGGGCGATCAGGTCGCCGGTGCAGGCGCGCGCGGCCTGCTCGAAGTTCTTGGTGACCCGCAGTGCGGGCACGTTGCGGATCGCGCGAAAGCCGATCGCCAGGCCCGGGCGCTCGCGCAGGCAGGCCTCGAGGGCGTTCTGCGCCACTTCGACGCAGCCGTCGGTGGAGGCGTCGTCGGACAAGACGATGTCGGCCGGCGGCAGGGATTGCAGGCAGATGCTGCGGACCTGCTCGCCGACGAATCGGGCGCCGTTGTGGGTGCAGAGGGCGACGGAAACGGAGAGGGTCATGGGGCTGCGGYGCCGGCGATCCAGGGCACGCGAGGCGGCCAGGCCAGGCCGAAATCCTCGGCATGGGCCGTGAGGTTGGGGTTGTAGGCGGGGTCGTCGGCGATCAGTTCAGGCCATTTCGACCRCATGTAGTCCTGCTCCCGGTCGAAGCGCTGGCGCTTTGCCGACGACGCATCGGATCCTCGCGTCGCAGATTCGTGATGGAAAAGCTCCGCATGGGGGTCCTGGGCCAGGATGGCGTCGATCGACGCCGCCAGCAAGGGCACCTGGTCCGTGCTCGCTGCAAGCACGATCGAAAGCGAAGGCCGCACAACCTGGCCGGTCCTGCGGACGCAGAAGGGATCCGGCATCCCGGGGGGCGGTGAGTCATACAGGCGGATCCATTCGGCGTAGCTCTGGTCGCTCCTCGATGGGGCCGGGCCCGGTGCCGGTTTTCGCCCCAGTTGCCGGCTCAGCCAGCGCAAGGGCGCCGAGAACCGCCAGCTGGTCGACTGGCGCATGGCCTGCAGCTGTTCCTCGAGCCCCGTGACTTCCGAGGTCAGGCGCCTGACCTGGCGGTGCAGTTGGGCCTTCTCATGGTCGACGCTGCGCGGGCGGGGGCTGCTCGGCTGGTGCGTCGTCGGCAGGGTGGGCTTTGTAAACATCGTTGGTGAACTGCGGCATGGATCGGTGGCAAGCCAAGGCCTCGCGGCCCCGGGCTCCGAGGCCGGCTGGAGTCGGACCGGTAAAATTATCGCCCGTCCAGAACTCAGGAAAAAAATGCGCTTGCTTTCAGTTGTGCTCTCGGGAGGCGCAGGCTCCCGCCTGTGGCCCGCGTCGCGCCAGGCCTTTCCGAAGCCCTTCATGAAGCTCGGTGGCTCGACCCTGCTCCAGCAAGCCGTGGAACGGGGACAGGCCTGCGGCACCGGCGACCTGATGATCGTCACCAACAAGGACCACCTGTTCCTCACCAAGGACGTGTTGCGGCAGATGGCCGACCCGCCCGAAGCCACGCTGCTGCTCGAGCCCAAGGGCCGCAATACCGGGCCCGCGATCGCGCTGGCGGCGCTCCAGTGCGTCAAGCAATTCAGCGGGGATACCGTGATGCTGGTGCTCTCGGCCGATCATCTGGTGCCGGACGTCGAGGCCTTCGTCGCCAGCGCCAGCCAGGCTTTCAGGCTCGCCGCGCAAGGCGCCCTGGTTGTTTTTGGCATCAGTCCCTCCAGCCCGGACACCGGCTTCGGCTACGTCGAGGTGGAGCACGTGTCGCGCGAAAGCCAGCGTGCCAAGCGCTTCGTGGAAAAGCCGGACCTCCAGACCGCGCAGGAATACCTCGCAACCGGCCGTTACTACTGGAACAGCGGCATGTTCTGCTTCACCGCGGACGCCATCATCTCGGCCTTCGAGCGGCACGCACCCGAGCTGCTGGCCGCCGCGCGCCGCGCGCTCGAATCGTCGCAGACAGCGAACAACACCGTCCAGTTCAACCTGCATGACTTCGGCCTGCAGCCGGACATCAGCATCGACTACGCCGTCATGGAACGCGCCGACAACGTCCATGTGGTGCCGGCCAAGTTCAGTTGGAGCGACGTGGGTTCCTGGCCTTCGGTGGCCAAGGCGCATACCTCCGATGCCAGCGGCAACAGCATGCCATCGAACACCGTTGCGATCGACACCACGGGAACGCACGTTCAGGTCGACAGCCACGGCCCGAAGGTGGTCGCGACATTGGGCGTGCATGATCTCGTGATCGTCGACACGCCGGACGCGCTGCTGGTAGCTCACAAGGACAGTGCGCAGGACGTCAAGAGAATCGTCGACACCTTGAAGGACCGTCAGCATGAGGCGGTCAATCTCCCGGCCGTGGTGCATCGGCCCTGGGGCACCTATGCCTCCCTCAAGGAGGAAGACGGCTACAAGGTCAAGCGCATCACGGTGAAGCCCGGCGAATCGCTCTCGCTGCAATACCACCATCAACGCGCCGAACACTGGGTGGTCGTGCAGGGTACGGCGCTGGTCCAGGTCGGCGACGTGGAATACAAGACCCTGCCCGGCGAGTACAGATACATCCCCTTGAAAGAAAGACATCGTTTGACGAATACAGGCAAGGACGAACTGGTGCTGATCGAAGTGCAGTGTGGGGCCTACCTTGGAGAAGACGACATCGTGCGGCTTGCCGACACCTACGGACGCGTATGAGCCAGGCACATTCGAATTTGCATCGCAGCGCCTGGGGCGACTGGTGGGAAGGCGCCCGTCGCACCGATATCTGGTGGACTCTCGCCTGGTTCGACATCGTGCTTCGCTATCGCCGCTCGATGCTGGGCCCGCTGTGGCTCACGCTCAGCATGGGCGCGATGATCGGCGGCATGGGGCCGCTCTACAGCTCGCTATTCGGCACCGAACTGTCGAAGTTCTTCCCCCACCTGGCACTCGGCATCATCTTCTGGGGATTTTTCTCGGCCATGGTGACGGATTCCTGCAACGCGTTCATCGGATCTGCGAACTATCTGAAGCAGGGTTATTTCCCGATCAGCCTTTTCGTCTGGCGCAGCATGGCGCGCAATCTGATCCAGTTTGCCCATCAGATCGTTCTATATATTCCCGTGGCGATCTGGGCCGGCGTCTCGCTGGGGTGGTCGGCGCTGCTCTTCGTGCCGGCTTTCCTGCTTGTGCTGATCAATGCGCAAGCCGTGGGCATTGCGCTCGGCCTGGTCTGCACGCGGTTTCGCGACGTCACGCAGATCGTCACCAGCGTGATGCAGATGCTGATGTTCCTCACGCCCGTGTTCTGGCTGCCCTCGAGCCTACCCGGACGCGCGAAGTACATCCTCTGGAACCCCTTCGCTCAGATGCTGGACCTTCTGCGCACGCCGCTGATGGGCGGGGTCGCCGAGAGTCATAACTGGTGGGGGATTCTCGGCTGGACGGCCGCGACCCTGATCGTGTCGAGCCTCCTCTTCGCGAAATACCGCCGCCGCGTCGTCTACTGGCTGTAACTCCACATGGCTCTCATTTCTCTCAAGAACGTCTCGGTCAATTTCCCGATCTACGGGGCCGGAGCGGCCTCCTTCAAGAAGACGCTGGCTGCCTCGGTGACGGGTGGGCGCTTCGGCAAGGAAACCGGTGTCAACGTAGTCCAAGCTCTCAGCAACATCGATCTCGAATTGAAGAGCGGCGACCGCCTCGGACTGATCGGCCACAACGGTGCCGGCAAGTCGACCCTGCTGCGCGCGCTGGCCGGCGTTTACGAACCTTCGTCCGGCGAATTCGTCCGACAGGGGACGGTCTCCAGTTTGATCGATCCTTCGTTGGGCATCGAAGCGGACGCCACGGGCATCGAGAACATCATGCTGCGCGGCCTCGTGATGGGAATGAGCAAGAAGCAGATCGACACCTTGACTCCCGAAATCTGCGAATTCAGCGGGCTCGGCGAATACGTCAACATGCCGGTGCGCACCTACTCGACCGGCATGCTGATGCGCCTTGCTTTCTCAATCTCCACCAGTGTGCAGGCCGACATCCTGCTGATGGACGAATGGCTGTCGGTCGGCGACGCCGAATTCACCCACAAGGCCGAGCAGCGCATGAAGGATGTGGTGGCGAAGTCCGGCATCCTGGTGCTGGCCTCGCATTCACCGGAACTGATCGCGAAGGAATGCAACCGGGTCATCCACCTGGAACACGGTCGCATCGTCAGTCAGTCCGTGACCGAGCCGGTCAACCTGCCTCTCTCCGCCGCAGCCTGATTTCCTCCAGCCGCGCGGCAATGCGCCGGCCGGGGGCCTCCAGCGACAGGTTGGCTTCCGCGCAGGCCTTCAGCGAGGCGGCGTCCAGCTGTCGCCCCTGGCCCCGCCTTCGCCAAAGAGCGCGTCCTTCTCCGAATCTTCAGCGACACCACGCTGGGTCACCCGATCCCTTTCGCCTGCGCGGCCACGCCGCGCTGATCCTAGAGCTCGGTAAGAATGAGGAATTACCGGAAGGGGTCCGAGGCAGTCATCGCTATGACGTTTTTCGAGACCGACGTTCCGCGAACAGCACATCGAGCCGCTTGCACATTGCTTTCCCTACGGCCGCAGGGTTATAAC
>NZ_JBFUCJ010000148.1:0-14049 GCF_056405295.1 Variovorax sp. P1_H2
TGGTCAAGGAAGTGCTGGAAACGATGATCGCGCTCGCACGCGAGGGGATGACCATGGTGTGCATCACGCACGAGATGGGCTTCGCCCGTGCGGTCGCGGACAGGGTCGTGTTCATGGAGAACGGCGCCATCGCGGAGAACTCGACGCCGGACGAGTTCTTCGGCAAGGGTTCGAGCCCTCGGATCAGGAATTTTCTTCGGCAGATTGTCTAACGGTCGGATTGACCGATCGATCGGGATCAGGGCACAACGTGCAACCAGCAACAAACAGGAGGCACAGGTGATCGCATTCGGAACCATGAAATTGAAAGTCGACCTTTCGAAGCCGCGTCGACTCTTCGCGGGCGTCTTGATTGGCGCCACGGCCGGTCTGGCGCCAATGGCTGGTGCTTCCGCAGCGGCAGTGCAGGCGCAGGACTTTTCGAGGCTGGTGGAGTTGAGCGCGATACGCCTGGAGATCTCGCGCAAGGTCGCACTGACGAAATGGGATTCGAAGCTGTCGATTGCCGATCCGCCGAACGATCCGCGCGAGAAGCGGGTCATCGATGTGGCAACGTCGGAAGCTCGCGGCATGGGCATTCCGGGCGAGCTGGCGTCGGCCTTCTTCGCGGACCAGATCGAAGCAAGCAAGCTGGTCCAGTTCGTCCTCATGGCCGACTGGCGGCGCAGCGGCAGCGTGCCGGCGGATCGCCGTGCGGATTTGAAGACCGAGCTGCGCCCCGCGCTGGATCGCCTGCGGACGCAGTTCATCGAAGAGCTGGTGGCGACGCAGACCCTTCGAGCCGACCCCGATTGCAAGTTGCATCTGGCCAGGGCGGCCGGCGACCATGGCAAGCACCATCGACTGGAGCCGCTCTACCGCATCGGCCTCGATCGGGGGCTGGCGCGGGTTTGTGGGGACTGATGGGTGAAACGGCAGGGTGCAGCGCTCCGAGGGCAGGGGTCCACCGGGCATGCCTCTACGCCGCAGGATCATCGCGGCGTTCTCGGTAGTCTTTCGACGCTCGTGTAGCCCCTGATGCCCCAGCAGCGTTCCCTTTGGGCGACCATCTCCACGACCTCGACGCTATGGCCCCAGGCGCGTGAAACTCCGCGTCGGTGATTCGCTGCTCTTCGATGCCACCGCACTGCACGGCATCGAGGACATCGGCACGCTGCCGGTGTCGTATCTCTCCGTCGTATTTACTTTGCGTGGCTAGGCACGAAGGGATCTCGCGCGGCGTMGCCGACTGCCGCACGAGGTCCCTGGATGAAGGCCTGGAACGAAGACTTGCTGGATGACCTCGCGCGCCCCATTGGTGCATCGCAACCCGAGCTTGATGCGCCCCCTCCACAGTTTTGATCAGGTTTTGCCCGAAGCAATGCGTGGCCCGGCCTGACCCATGCAGTCGCGGCAGTTTGCTGTGGCAGGATGCGGCCACAACCTGTGGAGGAGCCCGATCATGGTGACTCAGCGACCGCGACCGCGACTGCAATCCAACGCGGAGGAGCGCTCCGTCCGGCATCGCCGCTGCTCGCGCCTGCCGCGGCTCAAGCCGCGGGCACGGGACTCGGCCTGAAGCCGTTGAGTATCGTCCCGCCGCCGGCTCCCTTCAATGATCGCGGCCCCGGCCACAGCAAGCAGCCGAAGCCGCGGCCGGCGCGCGAAACGCAAACGATCCCGTGGTGGTCTTCGGGCTTCACGGTCGACGGCCAGACCTACCCCTATGCGATGGTCGGCACGGACCCCGCATTGGGGCCGATCACCACGGCGATCAAGGCCCACGTCGTTCCGCTGCGCTTCGTGTTCCTGTCGGATGGCCAGGTCATCGACGACCCGGGCATGGCTTCCGCCGCGCTCGCGTCGCCGGTGTTCACGCCCATGGACATCGGTCTCGGTCCGCTGCAATGGCACAACCTCGTGCAGCGCATCAGCCTTGCGGCCGTGCCCGGCTATCAGACGATGCTCCTGCCCGACGTGCTGCCGACGCAGACCATCAATGTTCCCCCCGAGCAGGGCTTGACGATCTTCGATCCGGTCACGCAGCGACGGGTGGGCATCTTGAGCTGGGATTGGACGAGACGTGAGGTGCAGCAGCTCATCCACGCCCTGCAGATCGCGCCCAACGAGCTGCCGATCTTCCTGGCTGGCAACACGATGACGTCGCTCACGACTGCGGCGGACTGCCTGAGCGCGAACGGCTGCAACTCGCTGGGCGGCCTTCACGACGGCTTCGCGGTGTCGGCTTCCCCCACGGCGGCGCCGCCGCGCTTTTACACCTACATCTGGTCGGGATGGCGCGACTACGGCCCAGCGCTGCCGTCCTGGGTCGACTTGCGAGGCAAAGCGTTGAGCCACGAGATCGTGGAGTGGGCCGCGGACCCGTTCTTGAGCAACATCGTGCCGCCGTGGCTCTTGTCTCGGGAGACGACGCAGTGCTATCCCCTCCTCGAGGACGCAGATCCGGTCGAGAAGATGAACATCGGAATCACCGGCCCGGACGGTCGCGTCACCGTGGTGACCAATGCGGTGACGCTCTCGTGGTTTGCGCGTCAGTCACCGTCGCAAGCGCTGTTCGGTCTGTACGATCTCACGGGGCAGGTGACTCAGCCCGCGCCGGCCTGTCCATGAGCGGCTTTTCACTATGCGGTGGTGCCTTCGTGTAGTCACCGCGCCTCGGGTCGCGGGGCTTCTACTTATACTTGGGCTGCATGTTCAAGCGCATCGACCATATCGAACTGCTCACTGCGGAGCCCGAGCGTATTGTCGCGTTCTATACCGGTGTGCTCGGCTTCCAGGAGCGCGAGCGCTGGCGTATTCCCGAGACCCCTTCCGGGCCGCTGGATCTCGTCTTCCTCGAGCTCGGCGGCACCACGGTCGAGGTGATGTGCTATCCGGAAGCGAAAGCCATCCCGTCTCGCAGCGCAGAGCAGCGGCTCGGCTGGCAGTGCCTCGCCCTCGAGGTGGATGACATGGACGGCGCGCTGAACATGCTCAAGGAGAAGGGCGTGGAGGCAGCGTGGGGGCCGGTGAAGCGGCCGGACTATGCCCGAGCCGAGATCCGCGATCCGGACGGCAATCCGATCGAGCTGCGGCAGTGGTATCGCCGCTAGGAGGCCGTCGGTC
This sequence comes from Variovorax sp. P1_H2, assembly GCF_056405295.1. Lineage (NCBI taxonomy): Bacteria > Pseudomonadati > Pseudomonadota > Betaproteobacteria > Burkholderiales > Comamonadaceae > Variovorax > Variovorax sp. P1_H2. The sequence continues at coordinate 3,106 of NZ_JBFUCJ010000148.1, forward strand.
TTGAGCCCGAGCGACTCCAATTGATCGGTGCGACGTGTTTGTTGAGACGGCGTTGCGCTGATCGAGGGTTTCTCGAGGGAGAGGGTGAGCTTCAACTTCGGAGACCATTCGAACGTTGAGCGTCCGCCGAGAGGGTCAGCGGTGCTCGATCACGCCTTCGATGGGATCGACTGTGGCGTCTTTCCACGGCGCGCGACCGATCATGCGCAGCGTGTCGGCGTACCCCGCCTGCCGGCGGGTTCGGATGCCCGAGGGCGTGAAATCGATGTCCTTGGTATGGTCTTCGCCGTACACGCGTGGCGCGACCAGGTGCACCACGTGCATCGTGGTGCCGCAGCCCCAGGAGGCCAGTTCCATCACCTTTGGGTCGGCTTGCTTCGATGCCGGAATCTGCTTGTGCAGTTCGCGGATCACATGGCGTAGCCGGTGGATCTGCTTCTGCCGCGCGATGTGGCTGTCGGCGCGGCTGGCAAACTGGATGTCCTTGTGGCGCGCCATCACCTGCCAGATCGAGTCGGGCTCGGGCGCCGTCTGGTGCCACACGTTGACAGCGAAGATCACGGAGTCGTGCCGCGGCTTGGCGTCCAGCACGGCCTCGATGGGCGTGTTGGAGTAGATGCCGCCGTCCCAGTAGGGCTGGCCGTCGATACGCACGGCAGGGAAGGCCGGGGGCAGGGCGCACGAGGCCATCACGTGGTCAACGCCGAGCACTTCCTTGCGGGTGTCGAAATAGCGCATTTCGCCGCTGCAGGCGTTCACCGCACCGACGGTCAGGCGCGTGCGGCACTGGCACAAGTACTCGAAATCGACCAGCGACAGCAGTGTCCCGCGCAGCGGTGCCGTGCTGTAGTAGGAAGCCGCCTCCACCCCGAGCTGCGCGGCCGATCCGCGCAGCGCATGCAGGTTGGGCGCGAAGAAGTTCGGGATGCCCCGCATCACGGTCGCCATGTTCGACACCATGTTGCCCAGACCCATCCAATCCGGGGCGCGGAAGGCGGGCGTCGATGCCTGCATCAGCTCCCAGAAGGCATTCAGGCGATCGAGCCGGTGTTCGGGGCGGTTGCCGGCGATCAACGACGCGTTGATCGCCCCGATGGAGGTGCCGATGACCCAGTCGGGGTCGATGCCGGCCTCGTGCAGCGCCTCATAGACGCCGACCTGATAAGCGCCGAGCGCGCCGCCGCCCTGCAGCACCAGAACGACCTGGCCCGGGAGTTCGCCGTTGCTGCCCCCGTTGCCGGCCGCGCCTCGCGGCTTGCGTGAATTCGCCATGGTCGTCTCCCTGCACTCAATGCAATGTCCAGCCGCCGCCCATGGCCAGCGCCGATGAGAAGTTGATCGCCATCACTGCATCCCATTCTTCGTCGGCGAAACCCTCGATCGGCGCGACATGCTGGATGCGACGACCGGATTCGCCGTCACGGCGCCCTGCACCTCGCGGACGATGGCGGACTGGTGTCGGGCGATCTTGTCGCGAACGGCGGGATGAATGTGGGTTTCGGCAAGGACTGCGCGGGGCATGAGTGCTTTCTCTGGAATTGCGAAGTAGCTTACATGCGCCGCGCGGCTTGGTAAAAGTCTCGTGCGGAATGGATCGCCCGCCGCCGCGCTGGAAAGCCGGAAAGCGGTCATCGAGACCGTCGGCTCATGGCCGGGACTGCCTGTTCGCCAAACTCGCCGATAGGAGCCTTTGGCCAACCGGGCGATCACGCTGAAGGTCAGCTGCCAGGCACGTCCGCGAACTGGTGCTCGCGGCCAACAGCAGACCCTCGACCGGCCCTCCAATTCGACGCGAACGCATGAGGAGAACCGGGTCGAATTCAATTGATCGATTCGCGCAGCGGCCTTTGGCGCCGGTCAACCGCGAGGCCATCGACGCGTTGGTGAAGATCGCAGCCCTCACTCCATCACGGACAACAATGAAAAAGTATTCCTATTTCGTACCAGCTGCATGCGCCTTGCTCGGCCTGACCAGCGTCGCGCATGCGGTCAACATCGACATCAATGTGGGCACGCCTGCGCCGGTCTACGTCGCACCGGCGCCCGTGTACGTTGCCCCGCGACCGGTGTACGTGCCTCCGCCTGCACAGGTGGTGGTTGTGCCCGGCTGGTATGGCGAGCGCTACTACGATGGGCGTCGCTATTGGAGCCGACGCGATTGGGAGGCCCGCGAGCACTACGACCGAGACCATCGTCACCACGAAGACAATCGCTACCACTGCCCGCCGGGCCACGCCAAGAAGGGCGAGTGCTGACCTGTCAGCCGGTCAATCAAATTGCTTGTGGCGGCGCATCCGCCCACGCCGCTACCTGCGGAGACAGCGCGACGCTGGCCAGTTGCCTCAGCTTCTGCAACTCGGATTCCTGAAACTGCGATGACTGCACGCAACCCACAACCGGACGTTCATCTTCGCGGCCTGATAGCAAGGAAGGCCAACGCGCCGTCAGAACGGGGCCAGGAATCGACCTTCGCGGCTGACTTACAACACCCGCGGGCGAATTGCGGGATTGCTTCCGCGAAGCGGGTGTGCACTAACCCGCCGAGCATCAACAATCAGGCGCAGAGCGACAGCCCTTTCCAAACTTGTAGGCACCATGAACCACATGCCGCTGCGAATCATTGCGTCCACTGGGCTCGTCGTAGGCGCCGTCCTCGGATTGGCTGGCACGTTCGTCTCGTCTGCATCGCTTCGCGGACTGGCTTGGGGCCTCGATGGCGTGGCCCTCGTTGTCGCGACTGCGTTGCTGACCATTCATCACTTCCGGCGTGGACGCGACCTGATGGCTGCCGGATTCCTGGTCTTCGCCATCGGCGAAAGCCTGATTCTCTCTGGCGCTGCCATGGAGCCGATTACCAGTATTCCTTCTTTTGGGAGCGGGGCCGGCTTGTGGGCTGCTTCGCTCGCACTCATCAGCGCGCCCAACATCATGCCCAAGCTGGTCAGGGCGGTCGGGTTCATCGCGTCGGCGTTGTTCGCGCTCGTGGCAATGGAAATCTTTGCCGGACGCCAACTCACGCCCTTGTCGGCACCGTTGCCGTTCTTCGCCTATCCATTCCTGGTCGCCACGCTGTTCGGCTGGGCGTGGTCACATCTCAAAGAGAGAACATGATTCCCGACACACCGCCTCGCACCAATGCGTGCGGCTAAATCTTTCGACAGCGTCCGGCACCTTGCGGCCAGAAGCGGTCCGTCATGCGTCCGCGGAAGCCGAACTGGATTCGCGACAGGATCACCGGGTCGAGTGTCATGCCTGCTGGTCCGGTCTGAAAGCCGCAACCTGGCAGGTTGCGGATGGATTGCGCTCGGATCGTGAACCCGGCGAGCGTACCGGAATATCCGTGCGCCTACCTACGCCCACGTACGTGGGCGTAGGTTGCGCCGGGGCCCGCTACGATGACGGCTGTCCGAGCTTCGACATGGAGACGCCCATGAAAGCCTTCCACCTGCACTTGCTGCCGCCGGTCCTGGCCCTGCTGCTGGCCGCTTGCGCCAGCGATCCGTCCCGCCTGGCCGTCGGCTCTTCGCGCGCCCAGGCCCTTCAGCAGTTGGGCAAGCCGACCGCCACCTACCCACTGCCCGATGGCGGCGAGCGCTTGCAATATTCAACCGAGCCATATGGACACGAGGTCAACAACGTCGATCTGAACGCGGCCGGGCAAGTGGTGGCCGTGCGTTCCGAACTCGCCGCGCCGTTGGTCAACAACCCGATCCAGATCGGAAAATGGCGCGAGGCAGACATCCTGCGCACCTATGGCAAGCCCTTTCAAGTGACGCGTGTTGAATCCTTCGACGGCACGGTCTGGAGCTGGCACATACAGCAGAACTACCTGCCGTATCTGTTTTACGTCTACTTCGATCCGGCCGGCGTAGTGGTGCGCTACTCAGTCAGCCCTCAATGACGCAGATCGGGCGCTGAGCATGCGGGCGCGGCGCCGCCACGTACGCGCTTTCGACTACGACATGGTCGTCATCGGTTCCGGCTTCGGCGGCAGCGCGCAGGTCGCGCTCGCCCAAACTGATCCGCCCTTCATGGAATGAAGGGGCCGCCAAGCAGGCCATCCTTGCATTCGTCAACGACACCACGGACAAGACGAGCCCGAAGTACGTGGCGCCCCGCTTTCGGACAGCCTGAGCGTCCGCAAAGGGCAGCCAACACCGGACATCGGCGCAGAGTTCCCAAACAACCGCCATAGCTGCCCAGGACGAGCATGAGCATTCCTTCAAACATCGCAGTGTTCTGGGACGCTTTCTCAGCCGACGTTGGACAGGATTGCTCCGACCGATTCTTCGAGGCATTCCACTTCGATGACAACGAAGCCACCGCCAACGAGCTTGCCGACCTCGTGCTTGCAGGCGTCAAGCGGGCTACCGCCGGTCTCCTCTGGTCATTTGAGGGCGCGGGCGGTTCACCACCAAAGCCCGGCGCCCTCAGTGTCGTTACTTACTGGGATGGAAAGCCTGCCTGTGTCATCGAAACCCTGGAGGTTAAGGTGTTGCCGTTCGCGCAAGTCACCGCTGAATTCGCGGCAGTCGAGGGCGAAGGTGATGGGTCGTTGGAGTACTGGCGCCGGGTGCACTGGGCATACTTTGGCCGCGAGTGCGCGCGTCTGGGCCGAGAACCAAGCCTGACCATGCCTGTGGCGTGCGAGCGCTTCAATGTCATCTACCGAGCCAATGCTTGAACCGAGTTCCTTGCAGCCAAGGGCACAGGCCGACGGGCCTGAACCGGCCATGAGCTGCCGGTCGCGAGTCTGCCAGCTACGACCGCTCCGACTGAGAGCGGACGGTGGCCCTGCTAGGCCTCATTTTCGGCAATAGGCCAAAACATGCGATTCGGCCAGAAACAGGCCCCGTTCGGCATCTTGTGGATGCCCCAAATGGTGGCCTGTGCCTTCGACACAATCACCTTCTCGGGAATCGAGCACGAGAACCACAAATTCGTCCACCAGACGTGGTACTGCCAGACGCGCAGCGCCATGGACAACGGCTGAGCACTCCTATGACAAACCAAGATTTATTTGCCCAATCTCCCACCCTCCTGCGCATGCCGTCGTGGCTGGGCGATGGTATCCACGAAGAACGCGAACTACCCCTGCCACCCGGGGACTACGAGGTGACTCCCGGCGATGACCGTTGGACGATCAGCTGCTTGAAGACCGGAGCGACAATCTATTCGGGCATCGGGCCAGTCGAGGTCATCAGGTCGCCCGCACCGTATTGAAGTTGCCCGTCTGTTTGCGTTGTTCCTCGGTGCGCCGCGCTCGATCGGGATCACTCGCTGCGGCGAAAGCGCCACACCGACTCCCCTCATGGCCACCTGCAGAGCCCAGCCGCGACCGCCGGAATACAAAGTAACGACCGGCACGGGAACTTCCGTTCTAAGGACATTCCACGCTTGAAGCATTCACATCTGCGACCTAGGCTGCTTCCATGGAACCAACTGAAGATCCTGCGGAAGTCTTTGCAAACTTGGCTGTACTCGCTGGTCTCCTCAAGGCTGGCGAGCCGGTCACGCCGGCTGTGCGGACCTTCGCCGAATGTGTGGTGACTGAGTGCGCCGCGCTCGCCGATGGCTTCGGCACCGAAGACGAGACCGCAGGGGACCGCATCCGGCTCAGCTTACTCACAAAGTAGCGGCCCGGTCTGAGCGTTGCCTACAGCGGTAGGTCTGAAGTTGACCCTGTTGCGCGGACGGTTTGGGACTTGATCTCAAGTCGGATTCGACCTTGCCCCGTATTCCGTACTGATCGACTCAGGGTGGAACTGCACGCCCCACCATGGCCTGGCGAGATGGCGAAGCGCCATCAGGGTGCCATCGGATGTCCAGGCGAGCGGCTCCAGGTCGATGGACAGTTCGGTGACGGCCAACGAGTGGTATCGCACGGCTTCGAAGGGGTTGGGAATGCCCCGGAACAAATCTACCTCGGTATGGCTGACCCGGTCGAGGCGCCCATGCATGGGACGAACAGCCAGGTCGACCCTGGCACCGCAGAAATGCGCGATGGCCTGGTGGCCCAGGCAGACGCCGAGCAATGGAACGCGTGTGTGGCGCAACACGTCGTTGACCATACCGAGATCCGCCGGGCGCTGGGGCCGGCCGGGCCCCGGGGAGATGACGATGTTGTCGAACTCGAGCGACTCGATCTCGAGCCAGCTCAGCTCGTCATTCCGGATGACTCGGGGTGGCCGTGAATTGCTGGCGGCCAGGTACTGGTAGAGGTTGTAGGTGAACGAGTCGTAGTTGTCGATCAAGAGGGTCCGCATGCCTGGCTCCTTTCGGTTTGGGGGAGGAGCCATGGTTCGACTGGAAGCGATTTGTCACAACTCTCAGATCAGGTAGGCGGGGGGCGGTGTGTTGTGGCGGCGCGCGGTCGGCATCGGGCATTTCCACCGCGGGCACCCGATCTGTTGCACGGAGAGCGGGCGCGACCGTGCCATTGTTTCTTCGGAACGAACGCTGCTGTTCCTTTTTCGCCGTTTTCGCCCGGTTCTTTGGCCTCAAACTCTCGTCTACAGAGGCTGCTATGAGCACGACATGGAATTTCATCTTGGCCGGCGCGGTGACCCTGGCGTCCGCGGCGGGAATCGTTACCGGTGAGACCGCAAAGGGCGAGCTGCGCTTCGTCGAGGCGGCTACGTCCGTCACCGCGAGTTCCGAGGCGTTCGCCTGGATGACCGGGGGCAAGACTGCGGTCGCCTCCGCCGCATCCGCCGCTCAGTAGGAACGGCCGGCACGGCACCGGCCAGGGAGACGCGGGTGGCCGCGCCCTGGTCGGGAGGCTCCTACGTACGGCCTGATGCTTCCTCCGCGACATCACCGACAAGCGCATCCGGCGTGACAGCTTCACCAGCGTGGCAGAATTGGAACTGGCCTCCGACCTGTACGTCGCCCCTCACACCATCGATCCCAAGCCCTTCATCCGGACCGCACGCATCCGACATCCTGGCCAAGGGCACGCGCGCCAAGGCCGCTCTCGCGGCCTCTGCGGGATAAGTACAGAACAAAACAGAGTGGCGCACTGCACCTGACTCGAACTGCTTGAGCGAGTTCGGGTACGGTTGCCTTCGTCGTCTATGACCTCCCGCCTCGTCTCGCGCAGATCAGCGTCGTAGGTTGCGGCTCATCGAGCCATCTCCGTCACATTGGGGATGACGCGCTCGGAAATGGCTAGGAGAGTGCGCCGTCGGGCAATTCGCGCGACGCTGTAGCCACGGCTGCCCGGCGGCAGTCTGGCCATCAATGACTCAATCAAGTCAGAAGGAATCATGGCAATACATTACGACCTCAAGCGCAGTGGGACGCAGTTCATGTTCAACCTGAAGTCCGCCAACGGCGAGACCGTTCTGACCAGCGAACGCTACACGTCCAAACAAAATGCGCAGGGTGGCATCGCCTCTGTCAAGAACAACGCGCCGCAGGAAATGCGATATCGGCGACTGACCGCGACAAACGGGCAAGCGTATTTCACGCTCTCGGCCGGGAACGGGGAGACCATCGGGACGAGCGAGACCTACTCGTCGCCTGCTGCCAGGGACAACGGGGTCAACTGGGTCAGGTTGAATGGGCCGGACGCGCCCACCGTCGACAACACGTAGGGCACTGTCTGAGCTATCTCGCAGATGCGAAAAAGCCGCCTCAGTGGGGCGGCTCACCCTGTTGCATGGATTGAGCTTGCTCCGTCCGGGCATCCTCTGGACTGTCATAAGGTCCGTCCTGAGTCGGCACCGGTAAGTCGCCGACGTCGTGAGCATGCTCTTTCATCAGGCTCTCCCATTCTCGAAGCATCTCCCGCGGTACGTCCGGGTAGAGCTTCTGCAGCTCGTCGAGAGCCTGGCTCGCAGTAACGTCCTTGAGTTTCCTATCAATGATTTCGAACGCCAAGATGAACGGAAGAGCCAGAAGGACAATCAACGCGAACAGCGGACCCACTGCGAGCGCGACGAGCACTACCACTGGTGCAGCCACGATGACCAAAATCACCCTGCCGATCAGCCTCAAATGCTTCATCAAGCACGTCATGCGCGAATGACTCCAATCAGGACAGTCTTGGGCACAATCAGCAGGCGAACCTTTGTAGTAGGACAACGCCACCATCGACCACGAGGACTTGAGATGTGAGATTTGCACTCTATGGCTCGCATGCCGAAGGTCCAACACGACGCCCCTACGCCATGTGAGGTTAGACGTGGAGTTCATGAACTTGTCGTCGACGAACAGCTAAGGTGCCGTTCGCGAAACCAGACAGAACAAGGTCGCGTAATACAAAAGCCCGCATCGTGCGGGCTTTCCTGTTGTTGGAGACACCTTCCCTACCGCGGTCGCCTCGCACTGGATCGCTTGTCGAACTATCATGATCAGAACAACGCACTGACAGTCATTGCAAACCATCCCCGCTTCGGCGGGGTTTGCCTTTTTTGGCGAGCGCATTTCTAGTAAGAAAGCATGAACGAGGCCACCACATCATGAGGGTACTTGTCTGTGGTGGTCGCAATTACGACGACTGGGCCTACATTGTTCGCGTCCTTGACCGCGTTCACGCCCGCCAACCGATCACTCAGCTCATCGAGGGTGGCGCGACGGGAGCCGATGAGCTCGCACGTCGTTGGGCCAAGGCACGCGGTATCGAGGTCGCCACATTCATCGCTGACCGGGTTCGCTATCAGGGTCGTGCGGGACCCATCAGAAACGGTCAGATGCTGCGCGAGGGGCGTCCGGAACTCGTTGTCGCGTTCATGGGAGGTCGCGTGACCGCGCACATGGTCACCATCGCGTCGGCAGCGCTCGTGCCGGTGTTGAAGACCTGGCGGCTTGAGGGTGAGACACCGCCGTTTGGATAGCGAAAAAGATGCAGAAGCCCGCCGGGTGGTACATCGTGCAGGTGGGGGATATGTTCGATGAGGTGGCCTACGACGTGGGTGGGTACAAGGGAGCCGAGTACCTCAAGGGTGGTCTTCTCGGGGACGGAAACGGCATCGCGGGCGCAAGGGCGACACCAAGATGGTCAACGATGTCAACGCCGCATTCGCCGTTGTTCGCGATCGTGCCGCCGGTCTCCCGGCTGCTGCAAGCTCACGATCTTGCCGGGGACGATGGCGAGGAACGAACTGCTCTCGGTCACGGTGCCTAGGTTGATGTCGCGTTTGGCCGTGATCGACGTGGCGCCGCCACCCTTGTTCTCGAGGATCGCGCCGACGAGGTTCACATCGCGCCCGGCGTTCGCCACCAAGGTCCCATTCGGGTTGGTGACGTAGACCCCCGCGACCCTGTCGACCCGCGTTGTCGCGCGCCTGCGCAAGCAGCTATCGAAGCTGGGCTCTTCGGCGTCACTCACAGAAGCGCACGATCAGCGGCGTAGAGCGAGGGAGCGTCGCAAGATATTCGCCTCGGTGAAGATCGCGTCCCCGGCGAACTCCAACAGCTTGACAGAGCCACGCGCGGCGTCCTCGTTCCCGTGCCCGCACGCATCGGCGACGATCACGGGAATGAAGCCGAGATCTGCAGCGTGTCGGGCGGTAGGCTCGATGCCGATTTCCATGGCAAGGCCGACGATCGCGATCGCGCGGATGCCACAGTCACGCAGCGCAAAGGACAACGGCGTTCCTTCGAACGCGGACATCGCAATCTTGTCGAAGATGGGCTCGCTTTGAAGCGGCGCGAGCTCAGGGACGATCTGGAACCCTGGCGAGTCGCGCAGGAACCACGGCCGCACGTCGTCGGGGCTGTCGAGACGTTGCCAGCTCATCGCCATCCGATACTGGAACGAACCCATAAACTCGCGCGGCAAGGACAGGTGCCGCGTGAAGCACACGCGCATCCCGGCTTCGCGCGCGATGGTCAACACGTCATGCACGCGCGCAGTGAGAGCGGCGCCATCGGACACCTGGCTGACGATCCCGACTTGCATGTCGTACACGAGCAGAGCGATGTCCCTGGGATTGCAGACATCGTCGAGCGTGCGCGGGATGGTGAGACCGAATGCTTTTTCCATCGCGTTTCTCCTGGACAAGCTGGCAGGCCACCGAGGGTCATCCATTGCATGCATGCAACACGCTCTGGTCTCCCTTCGGCCACCTCGGCGCCGAGTCTTGCACATTTACTGCGCACCTGCAGGAGTTCCAGAGACTGACCGCCGCCCTAGACGCGGCGAGCGCGGAGGCGGAACGCTTGGGGGAGCAGCTCGCCGAGCTCCGATTGGCGCAGGAGGTAGCACCTTGGCACGCGGCCGGCCCGAGTCGCTAGCTGGAAGCCGGCCCGCTTCAGGCCCCGTGATGCCGCCGGCGCCTTGGGCTACAGTCGGGCCAACAGCGGACGCAGCACATGACCCCTTGGTTTGCCTACTGCGACGGCAGCGCCGTGCCTAACCCCGGTCGTATCGGCCTTGGAGCGGTGTTTACCGAGCCTGATGGAACGCGCCACACGCTTTCGCAAGCGGCGCATGAGAACGGCTGCAACAACGAGGCGGAGCTCAGAGCTCTGCTGGCGACGCTTCAGCAACTGAAATTGCGTGGGGCGGGCACGCTGCTCATACACTGCGACAACAGTGTCGTCGTCGAACAGGTCGGCAGCAGCACAGCAAAGCCGATTGCCCGGCTCGCCTCCTTGTTTAATGAAGCTCGAGCACTGCTCAATTCGTTCGACCAGGCAACCCTGATGTGGATACCGCGCCATCGCAACAGAGAAGCCGATGCACTCGCTCGTGCTGCACTAGGGCTTGCTGGCAATCGCATTGTCAAACTGTCCAAGAAGCGGCGTTAGTGCCAGGCAAGCTGAGGCTACAGCCGGCCAACCGCCGCACCCGCAGCCACAACCAGCCATTCGTCTCACCCCTCTGATTTCGAGGACGCCTCGTGATGCCTTTCCGCCCATATCCGGCATTATCTAGCTGATGCACTGGAGGCGTCCCGGGCGCTCTGCCACGCTCGGGACATGCCGAAGAACCGC
>NZ_JBFUCJ010000149.1:0-13899 GCF_056405295.1 Variovorax sp. P1_H2
GTCCTTGGTGTAGGCCAGTTTGAGGTAGAGGGACAGAGGCGTTTCGAGGTCGGCAAAGGCCTCGACCATCAGCGGAATGCGGTTGTAGCCCTGCGCGCTGAGGCTCTTGAATTCAAGTTCGGTGATCACGGGTGGGGTCTCCGTCGGCCAGCAGACGCTTCGATGGTCGCTGGCGGGGTCATTCAGGTTGGCCGGTTCAGAGGGACTGAAGGCCGCGGGCGCACGGCGTGCGCCGTGCAATCAAACAGGCAACGACGATGGCGTGCGCCAAGGCCAGGCTCCCCGGCTGCCTTGACCTGTCTGAGTGACGTGATGAATGAACATGGAATCGGGAGTTTAGCCCAGGGACAAGCCACATACAAAAAGATACATTGGCGTTCTTTAAAAATTCTTGCGGCCCACGGAGACCTCTGATGCCTTCCTTCGACCTGCGGCGCATGCTCGCGCTGTCCACCCTTGCCCTCGCATCGATCGCGGCATCGGCCGCCCAGCTCGACGTCGCGGGCGTGAAGCTCGACGACACGATCGACCTGCGCGGCAGCACGCTGCTGCTCAATGGCGCCGGCGTTCGCTACAAGGCGGTGTTCAAGGTCTACACCGCCGGGCTCTATCTGGGCAAGAAGGCCGACACGGTCGAGGAGGTGCTGGCCGCGCCGGGCCCCAAGCGCGTGACGATCACGATGCTGCGCGACATCGATGCCAACGAGCTCGGCAAGCTGTTCACGCGCGGGGTCGAGGACAACTCGCCCAAGAGCGAGATGTCGCAGCTGATTCCGGGCCTGCTGCGCATGGGCCAGATGTTCGCCGACCAGAAGCAGCTGAAGGCGGGCGACGGCTTCACGGTCGACTGGATCCCGGGCAGCGGCAGCCTGGTCACGGTGCGCGGCGTGCCGCAGGGCGAGCCGATCAAGGAGCAAGCCTTCTTCAATGCGCTGCTGCGCATCTGGATCGGACCCTCGCCGGCCGACTACAAGCTGAAAGACGCCTTGCTCGGCAAGGGCTGAAAGGCAAGCGCCCCCACGCTCGTCACTCCGTGTACTCGCTGCCCCCCGAGGGGGCCCAGGCCGCCTTGGGGCGGCCCGGCGCCGGCCTGAGTGGCCCCCACGCTCGTCACTCCGTGTACTCGCTGCCCCCCGAGGGGGCCCAGGCCGCCTTGGGGCGGCCCGGCGCCGGCCTGAGTTCCAATTCCACCAGCGAGTCGACGAAGCCGTCGGCGTCGACGCCGCGCACGGGCTCGCCGTGGTTGTAGCCATAGCTGACCAGCACCACGGGACAGCCGGCGGCGCGCGCGGCCCGGGCGTCGTTGCTTGAATCACCCACCATCAGGGTGCGCGCCGGCAAGGTGCCCAACGCTTCGCAGGTCTTCAACAGCGGCAGCGGGTCGGGCTTCTTGCGCGCGAAGGCATCGCCACCGAAGACCTGCTCGAAATAGCCGTCGAGGCCCTTGGCGGCCAGCAGGGGTCGTGCGAAGTCTGTCGGCTTGTTGGTCAGGCAAGCCAGGCGCAGGCCGCGCTCCCGCAAGGCCGACAGCCCTTTCGCGACGCCTTCGTAGACCCGGGAATGCTGGCCGTTGATCGTGAAGTAGTGGTGCTGATAGCGTTCCCAAGCGCTTTCGTAGAGCGCCCCTTCGGCGCCGACGTGGCGCAGCACCGACTGGATCAGATGCTCCGAGCCCTTGCCGACCAGGGTCTCGACGGTCGACGCATCCACCGTCGGCAGCGCCAGGTCGGCCAGCATGAGGTTCAAGGCGACGACGAAGTCGCCGAGCGTATCGACCATCGTGCCGTCGAGGTCGACGATCGCGGCGTCGAAGAGGGAAAGGTCGATGCTTTGGGAATTCACGCGACGAATCATAGGGCGCGCGGCCTGGCCGCCGCCGGGCCTTAGAGCAATTCGATTCCGGGCAGGCTCTTGAAGCAGCTCTCGCGCGTGATCTGCACGAAATCGCCCAGCCAGGCCTGCTTCGATGTCGCGGCGGTGCAGGCCATGTGCAGTTCGCCGGTGAGCCCCTTCTTGCCGACCGGCCGCGCCGTGACATAGCCGCGGTCGAGGTAGCCCTGCACCGCCCACAGCGGCAGCGTCGCGATGCCGCGCCCGCTCGCCACCAACTGCAGCATCGCCACCGTGAGCTCGGTGGTGCGCCGATGGGCCGGCTCGACGCCCGCCGGCTGCAGCACCTGGCGCACGAGATCCAGCATGTCGTCGGGCACCGGGTAGGTGATCAGCGTCTGGTCGGCGAAGTGCCGCGCCGTGAGATGGGACTTCGCGGTGAGCGGATGGTCGTTGGCCAGCAGCGCCATGATCTCGAAGCGGAACAGCGGGTGGTAGTCGACGCGCTCGGCCGGGTCCTGCTCGGAGACGATCGCGACTTCGGCCCGGTCCTGCAGCACCAGCGCGATCGGGTCGGGATGGAAACCCGAGACGATGTCGAGCTCGATCTCGGGCCAGCGCTGGCGGAACGCATCCATCGCCGGCATCAGCCAGTCGAAGCAGGTATGGCACTCGACCACGATGCGCAGCTGGCCGGCGCGCCCGAGCGACAAGCGCGCCAGGTCGCGCTCGGCCTCGCCGATCAGCGGCAGCACCTTGTCGGCCAGTTCGAGCAGGCGCATGCCGGCCACGCTGAACTGCGGCGGCACCGACTTGCGCTCGAACAGCGCCAGGCCGAAGTGATCCTCCAGCAACTTGATCTGGTGCGACAGCGCCGACTGCGTGAGGTTCAGCAGCTGCGCGGCCCGCACCAGGCTGCCGGTATCGCGCAAGGCGGCCAGCGTGCGGAAGTGGCGGATTTCGAGAACGGATGACTGCATGAATCTCGCTCATGTTGAGCGGCAAAAGGTTTCGTTTGAATCATATCCTCGTCCTTGGGATCATCGCCGCATGACACGCACTCACATCCTCGGATTCCCGCGCATGGGCGCCCGCCGCGAGCTCAAGACCGCGCTCGAAAAGCACTGGCACGGCGAGATCGACGCCGCGACCCTCGAAGCCACCGGCGCCGAACTGCGCGCCCGTCATTGGCAGGCCCAGCGCGATGCCGGCCTCGACTTCGTGACCGTCGGCGACTTCGCCTTCTACGACCACGTGGCCAACCACATCCAGCTGCTGGGCTGCGAGCCGCCGCGCTTCGCGTTCCCCGGCGACGCGCCCGAGCTGGCGCGCTACTTCACGATGGCGCGCGGCGTCGCCAGCGAGGCCGGCCACGAAGGCTGCGCGCATGGCGACCCCGGCAGCTTCGCGCTGGAGATGACCAAGTGGTTCGACACCAACTACCACTACCTGGTGCCCGAGTTCTCGCCCCACACCCGCTTCGGCCTCTCCTCGGTGCGGCTGTTCGACGAGGTGGCCCAGGCACAGAAGCTCGGCCACAAGGTCAAGGCGGTGCTGCTCGGGCCGCTGAGCTTCCTCTGGCTGGGCAAGGAGAAGCAGGCCGGCTTCGAGCGCTTCTCGCTGCTCGATGCGCTGCTGCCGGTGTACGAGCAGGTGCTGGCGCGCCTCAAGGCGATGGGTGTCGAATGGGTTCAGGTCGACGAGCCGATCCTCGGCCTCGACCTGCCCGACGCCTGGCGCAATGCCTTCGAGCGCAGCTACTGGCAGCTCGCGCGCAGCGCGCCGAGGCTGCTGCTCGCCACCTACTTCTCGCCGCTGGCCGAGAACCTCCGGCTGGCCTGCCAGCTGCCGGTCGCGGGCCTGCACGTGGACGCGGTGCGCGCCCCCGACGAGCTGGTCGGCGTGGCCGACTGGCTGCCCGCGCACAAGGTGCTCTCGGTCGGCATCGTCGATGGCCGCAACATCTGGCGCACCGATCCGGACGCCGCGCTGGCGCAGCTGAAGCCGGTGGCCGACAAGCACCGCGGCGAACTCTGGATCGCGCCGTCTTGCTCGCTGCTGCACGTACCCTTCAGCCTCGCGGCGGAAACGAAGCGCGATGCCGAGATCAAGTCCTGGCTGGCCTTCGCGATCGAGAAGCTCGACGAACTGCGGGTGCTGCGCGCTGTGCTGGACGGCGAGGAGGCCGCGGTCGAAGGCGAACTGGTCGCGGCCCGCAAGGCCGTGGCGGCACGCCGCGCCAGCCCGCGCGTGCACCGCGCCGATGTCGCATTGCGCCTGGCGCGCAGCGTGGCCGGCGACGACCGCCGCCGGTCCGCGTTCACGCAGCGCCAGGCCGAGCAGCGCGCCCGCTTCGCCTTGCCGCCCCTGCCCACCACGACCATCGGCTCGTTCCCGCAGACCCCCGCCATCCGCGCGGCGCGCGCCGCCTTCAAGCGCGGCGAACTCGATGCCGCCGGCTACCGCGAGAAGATGCAGGACGAGATCGCGCTCGCGGTGCGCAAGCAGGAAGCGCTCGGCATCGACGTGCTGGTGCACGGCGAGGCCGAGCGCAACGACATGGTCGAGTACTTCGGCGAGCAACTCGACGGCTTTGCGTTCACGGCCAACGGCTGGGTGCAGTCCTACGGTTCGCGCTGCGTCAAGCCGCCGCTGATCTTCGGCGACGTCGCCCGGCCGGCGCCGATGACGGTCGAATGGACCGCCTATGCGCAAAGCCTCACGCAGTTGCCGATGAAGGGCATGCTGACCGGCCCGGTCACGATCCTGCAGTGGTCCTTCGTGCGCGACGACCAGCCGCGCAGCGTCACGACCGAGCAGATCGCCTGGGCGATCCGCGACGAGGTGGTGGACCTCGAACGGGCCGGCATCGGCATCATCCAGATCGACGAGCCGGCGATCCGCGAAGGGCTGCCGCTGCGGCGCGCGGGCTGGAAGAACTACCTCGAAGGCGCGACCCGGTCGTTCCGCATCAGCGCCTCGGGCGTGGCCGACCGCACGCAGATCCACACCCACATGTGCTATTCGGAATTCAACGACATCCTGCCGGAGATCGCGGCCATGGATGCCGACGTGATCACCATCGAGACCAGCCGCTCCGACATGGATCTGCTGCGCGGCTTCGGCGACTTCGACTACCCGAACGAGATCGGCCCCGGCGTCTACGACATCCACTCGCCGCGCATCCCGGGCACCGACGAGATGGTGCGATTGATGCGCAAGGCGGCCGCGGTGGTGCCGGCGGAAAGGCTCTGGATCAACCCGGATTGCGGCCTGAAGACGCGCGGCTGGGCGGAAACCGAGGCGGCGCTCGCCAACATGGTGGCCGCGGCACGGATCCTGCGCGGCGAACTCAGGCCGGCGCCGGGCCGCCCCAAGCGGCCTGCGGCCCCCTTGGGGGGCAGCGACTACACGAAGTGAGGGAGCGTGGGGGCTCTCAGCCCGCCGGCTTCTCGTCCGCCACTGCATACGGCGTGAAGCGGCTCTCGTTCTCGTTCACGTCCAGCGGCCGGCCGATGAACGGGAAGGCGCGCTGCGGGCAGGCGACGCGCTCGCAGACCTTGCAGCCCATGCCGATCGGCGTCGGCACCTCGGGGTCCTTGAGGTCGAGGCCTTTCGAATACACCAGGCGCGGCGCATAGCGGATGTCGCAGCCGAGGCCGATCGAGAAGGTCTTGCTCGGCGAGCCGAAGCCGCGCTGTCCGTGCGACACGGTGCGCGCGAT
Source organism: Variovorax sp. P1_H2 (assembly GCF_056405295.1). Taxonomy (NCBI): domain Bacteria; kingdom Pseudomonadati; phylum Pseudomonadota; class Betaproteobacteria; order Burkholderiales; family Comamonadaceae; genus Variovorax; species Variovorax sp. P1_H2. The sequence goes on from NZ_JBFUCJ010000149.1 coordinate 5,555, forward strand.
CCAGAGGTAGGCCCGCCCGTCGGGCATGCGCGCGAGCTGCGGCAGGATGCGCCCGGGCTGCGCGAAGGCCTCGTAGACATTCCACAGCGGGCAGGTGCCGCCGGTCTTCGAGAAGTGGAAGTGCGTCGCCGACTGGCGCTTGGAGATGTTGCCGGCGCGGTCGACGCGGATGAAGAAGAAGGGCACGCCGGGCGCCTGCGGCCGCTGCAGCGTGCTGAGCCGGTGGCAGATGGTCTCGAAGCCGACGCCGAAGCGGCGCGCGAGCTGGTCGATGTCATAGCGCAAGGTCTCGGCCGCCTCGAGGAAGAGGCCGTAGGGCAGCAGCAGGGCGCCCGCGAAGTAGTTGGCCAGGCCGATGCGGGCCAGGCCGTGCGCCGGCGCGTCGGCGAAGCCCGCGCCTTCGAGCAGCGATTCGATCAGGGCGGTCTGCTCGAGCAGGGCCAGCTGCGTGGCCAGCTGGAAGGCCTGCTGGCCGGCCTCGAGACCGGTCGACAGGCGCAGCACGCGGTGCGCCGGGTCGTAGCGCCGCTGGCTGTCCGCGGCCTCCTGGTCGGCCGGAACGACGCGCACACCGTGCCGCTTCATGAGCCGCTGCTGCAGCCATTCGCCCAGCGGCCCGCCGTGGCCGCGCGCCTCCGAAGCCAGCCCTTCGGCGGCGACGTCGAGCGGGTCGAAATGGTTCTGGTGGGCAAAGAAGAAGTCGCGCACCCGCTCGAAGGGCATGGGCCGCGCGCCCGCCAGATCGCCGCGGCCGTCGCCGAGCTCGGCCGCCATGGTCTCCAGCCGCTCCATCGCCTCCTGATGACGGCGATGGAGCGCCAGCAGCGCGCGACCGACGGCCGGCATCTGCGCGGCGACCTCCCGCAGTTCGGGCAGCGACACCGCCTCGCCACCCGGGTTGTCGGCGAGCGCTTCGCGCAGGTCGGCCACCAGCCGCGCCTCCTCGTCCTCAGAGAACTGCTGCACGTCGACACCGAGCGCACGGCTGATCCTGAGCAGCACGGCGACGGTCAGCGGCCGCTGGTTCTGCTCGATCTGGTTCAGGTAGCTGGGCGACAGGCCCAGCGCATGGGCCAGCGCCACCTGGCTCAGGCCGCGCTCGGCCCGGAGCTTGCGCAGGCGAACGCCCATGAAGGTCTTGCGCATCAGGCCGGACCCCATAATTTCGCAAACTTCGCAAAACAGTGCATTTCCATTCGCATCCTTTGGCCAATTCAGTCCTTCATTATGGATCTGCAATTGCGTAGATTGCGAACCATGAACACGCTTGCTTCTCCCACCGGCTTCAAGCCAAAGAAATCCGTCGCGCTGTCCGGCGTCACCGCCGGCAACACCGCGCTGTGCAGCGTCGGGCGCACCGGCAACGACCTGCACTATCGCGGCTACGACATCCTGGACATCGCCGAGGTCTGCGAGTTCGAGGAGATCGCCCACCTGCTGGTCCACGGCAAGCTGCCGACCGCCGCCGAACTGCGGGCCTACAAGCGCCGGCTCCAGGCCCTGCGCGGCCTGCCCGCGGGCCTCAAGGAAGCGCTCGAGCAACTGCCCGCGAGCGCGCACCCGATGGACGTGATGCGCACCGGCGTCTCGACCCTGGGCTGCATGCTGCCCGAGAAGGACGACCACAACGTGCCCGGCGCGCGCGACATCGCCGACCGCCTGATGGCCTCGCTCGGCTCGATGCTCCTCTACTGGTACCACTGGTCGACGCAGGGCCGGCGCATCGAGGTCGAGACCGACGACGACTCGATCGGCGCGCACTTCCTGCACCTGCTGCACGGCGCCAAGCCCTCGCCCGCCTGGGAGCGCGCGATGCACACCTCGCTCAACCTCTATGCGGAACACGAGTTCAACGCCAGCACCTTCGCCGCCCGCGTGGTGGCGGGCACCGGCGCCGATGTCTACTCCGCGATCACGGGCGCGATCGGGGCGCTGCGCGGGCCGAAGCACGGCGGCGCCAACGAGGTGGCCTTCGAGATCCAGAAGCGCTACGACTCGCCCGACGAGGCCGAGGCCGACATCCGCCGGCGCGTCGAAGCCAGGGAGGTGGTGATCGGTTTCGGCCACCCGGTCTACACGGTGAGCGATCCGCGCAACGAGGTCATCAAGGCCGTCGCGAAGTCGCTGTCGCTCGCGGCCGGCTCGACCAAGATGTTCGACATCGCGGAGCGTCTCGAAGACGTCATGTGGGACGCCAAGAAGATGTTCCCCAACCTCGACTGGTTCAGCGCCGTGAGCTACCACATGATGGGCGTGCCGACCGCGATGTTCACGCCGCTGTTCGTGGTCGCACGCACCTCGGGCTGGGCGGCCCACATCATCGAGCAGCGCCTCGACAACAAGATCATCCGGCCGAGCGCGAACTACACCGGCCCCGAGGATCTCGCGTACGTCCCGATGGCGCAGCGCCGATAGCCCCGACGCCTGCTCCTTTCCCTTTTCTTTCCCTTCCCTCTCCCCGCTTCTTCACCACCCGAATGTCCGCACACATCAGCAACGTCCGCCCCGACTGGGACGCCGTCATCGTCGACATCGTCGACTACGCCCTCGACTACGAGGTCGAATCCCGGCTGGCCCTCGACACCGCCCGCCACATCCTGATCGACACCCTGGGCTGCGGCCTGGAGGCGCTGACGTATCCGGCGGCCTGCAAGCTGCTCGGCCCGGTCGTCAAGGGCACCGTGGTGCCGAACGGCGCCCGGGTGCCGGGCACGCAGTTCGAGCTCGACCCGGTGCAGGCGGCCTTCGACATCGGCGCGCTGATCCGCTGGCTGGACTTCAACGACACCTGGCTGGCGGCCGAATGGGGCCATCCCAGCGACAATCTCGGCGGCATCCTCGCCGTCGCCGACTGGGCGAGCCGCAGCGCGATTGCAGCGGGCCGCAAGCCGCTCCTGATGCGCGACGTGCTGACCGCGATCGTCAAGGCGCACGAGATCCAGGGCGTGATCGCGCTCGAGAATTCCTTCAACAAGGTCGGCCTCGACCACGTGCTGCTGGTCAAGGTGGCTTCGACCGCCGTGGTGTCGCAACTGCTGGGCCTGACGCGCGACGAGACACTGGCCGCGGTGTCGCTGGCCTGGGTCGACGGCCAGTCGCTGCGCACCTACCGCCACGCCCCGAACGCCGGCAGCCGCAAGAGCTGGGCGGCCGGCGACGCCACCAGCCGCGCCGTGCGGCTGGCGCTGATCGCGCAGACCGGCGAGATGGGCTACCCCTCGGCCTTGACCGCCAAGACCTGGGGCTTCTACGACGTGCTCTTCAAGGGCCAGCCCTTCCGCTTCCAGCGGCCGTACGGCAGCTACGTGGCGGAGAACGTGCTGTTCAAGATCAGCTTCCCGGCCGAGTTCCACAGCCAGACCGCGGTCGAGGCGGCGGTCGCGCTGCACCGGCAGCTGAACGCGGCCGGCAAGACGGTGGAGGACATCGAGAAGATCACCATCCGCACGCACGAGGCCTGCATCCGCATCATCGACAAGCAGGGCCCGCTGAACAACGAGGCCGACCGCGACCATTGCATCCAGTACATGGTGGCGGTGCCGCTGATCTTCGGCCATCTGAAGGCCTCCGACTACGAGGACGGCGTGGCGGCCGACCCGCGCATCGACGCCTTGCGGGCGAAGATCCATTGCGTCGAGGACCCGCGCTACACGCAGGACTACCACGACCCGGAGAAGCGCAGCATCGCGAATGCGCTCACGGTCGAATTCAAGGACGGCAGCCGGCTCGCCGAAGTCGCGGTCGAATACCCGATCGGCCACCAGCGCCGCCGCGCCGAAGGCATCCCGCTGCTCGAGGCCAAGTTCCGCACCAACCTCGCGCGCCGCTTCCCGAAGAAGCAGCAGGACGCGATCCTCGCGGTGTCGCTCGACCCTGGGGCGCTCGAGGCCATGCCGGTCAACGAATACCTCGGGCTCTACGTGATCTGACATGGCTCAAAGCACACGAAAAACCTTGCGCGCGCTGGCCGAGGCACGCCGCGGCGTGCTGGTGCCCGGCGCCTTCAACGCGCTGTCGGCGCGGGTGGTCGAGGACCTCGGTTTCGAGGCGATCTACGTCACCGGCGCCGGCGTCACCAACATGTGGCTCGGCTTGCCCGACCAGGGCTTCATGGGGCTGCACGAGATCGCCGACCACACGGCGCGCATCCGCGATGCCGTTCAGTTGCCGCTGATCGTCGATGCCGACACCGGCTTCGGCAATGCGCTCAACGTGCGGCACACGGTGCGCGTGCTGGAGCGTGCCGGCGCCGACTGCATCCAGTTCGAGGACCAGGTGGCGCCCAAGCGCTGCGGCCACTTCGCCGGCAAGGAGGTGATCGGCACCGACGAAGCCGTGGCGAAGATCAAGGCCGCGGTCGATGCCCGCACCGACCCGGACCTGCTGATCCTGGCCCGCACCGATGCCTGTGCGACCTTGGGCTTCGAGGCCGCGGTCGAGCGGGCACAGAAGCTCAGCGAAGCCGGTGCCGACATCCTGTTCGTCGAAGCGGTGACCACCGCCGAGCAGATCCGCGCGCTGCCGAAACGGCTTGCGAGGCCGCAGCTCATGAACATGGTGATCGGCGGCAAGACGCCGATCACCGGCGCCGCCGAGCTGGCCGAACTCGGCTACGGCATCGTGCTCTACGCCAACGCGGCGCTGCAGGGCGCGGTGGCCGGCATGCAGAAGGCGCTGAACGTGCTGCGCACCACCCGGCGCATCGACGAGGACCCGGCGCTGGTCGTCAGCTTCGCGGAGCGCCAGCGCCTGGTCGGCAAGCCGGCGCTGGACGCGCTGGAGAAAAAATACGCGGCCTGAGTCCAGTCCTTTAGGCTTCGGTCACGGTCTGCGCCGCGACCACCGCCTCGGTGCGGTTGCGTACATTGAGCGCGCGGAAGATCGCCGCCAGGTGGATCTTGACCGTGCCTTCGCTGATGCCGAGCGCACGTCCGATCAGCTTGTTGGGCTTGCCCTGCGACAGCAGCTGCAGCACTTCGACCTGGCGCTCGGTCAGCACGTTGCGCAGGTGCTCGAGAGTCTGCGCGGCGGCCGCGGACGAGCCGCGCGGGCCCCCCTCGCCGACCGCGCCGGCGCCCGGGATTCCGGCGACCACGCCGGGCGGCAGCGACGACAGCATCATGGGCGGCACGTAGACCCCGCCCGCCAGCACCAGGCGCACCGCCGACAGCATCACCTCCGGCGAATAGGCCTTGGGAATGAAGCCCAGCACGCCGCGCTCGAGCGCGCTGCGCATCACGGCGGGATCTTCGTAGCCCGAGAGCACGATGACCGGCACGGCGGGATGGCGGCGGCGGATCTCGTCGATGTGGGCCTGGCCTTCGGCACCGGGCATGTTGAGGTCGATCACGGCCAGATCGAGGTCGTCGGAGGCACCGGTGAGCAACTCGTCGACGCTCATGGCCAGGACGAAGTCGATGCCGGGCTCGAGCTCGGACAACTTGGCCTTGACCGCCTCGATGACGAGCCGGTGGTCGTCGGCGATCAGGATTTTCATGGCTTTCCCCAGCGTCATGGATAAATTCGGGCAGGCCGACGATAACGGCGAACGAGACGCGCATCAAGGCGGATTTCGCTCCCCGAACGACATAGCTCCCAAGCGGTATGGTGCCCGCCCGCGTCGATGAAACAATGATCCACATCCAAAATCGACCGGGAACGTGGGCATGTGCCAACGACACAGGCGCAGCAGCCAGACTCCGATCCCCCGCAACGCCTAGCCGCGAGCGCTGAATGGCTCGCCTGCTCGATTGCTTTTCCAGGCTGATCGCGTTCGGACTCGGGCTGGATGCATCGGTCGCCGCGGGCCGGGCCGAACCCGGCTGCGAGACTGCCCGGCAGGAGGCGCTCGGCCTGCTCGAAGATGCCCGGGAAGCGGCCCGGGCGCTCGGCCGCCCGGCCTCGGCGATCGAATCGGCTCGGTTCGCGATGGTCGCCTGGATCGACGAGATCCTGGCGCGGCACCCCGGCTGCAAGGCCGGCGAGGGGGCGCCGCTGCAGCGGCAGCTGTTCAATTCCAACAACGCGCACACCGAGTTCTTCCACCACTTGTCGGCCCTGGCGGCCGGCGACGACGAGGTCCGCGAGGTGTTCTGGCACGCGCTGGCGCTCGGATTCAAGGGCCAGTACTACTTCGAGAGCGGCGACAGCGGCGAGCTCGGCAAGCTCAAGGCCCTGCACGGCGAGCAGCTCGCGCTGCGTCCGGCCCGGCTCGACTCCCTCGCGCAGGAGCGCATCACGCCGCAACCCTACAGCCTGCCCGATCCGCCCGGGCCGCGCGACCCGCAGCGGCGCGAACGCACCCTGCTGCGCGCCGGCGGCGCGCTGGCGCTGCTGCTCCCGCTCGCCTACCTGCTCTGGTTCACGCTGGCGGGCCCGCGCGAAGAGCCGCTCACGCTGGCCCAGCGCATCGACCAGCAACTCCAGACCTATGCCTGCGCGGACCTCTCCGCCACGGTGACACCGGACGGCGCGGCACAGGTGCAGGGCTTCGTCCCGATCGCCGAGGAGATCGCCCGGGTGCAGCGCGAGGTGCTCGCCCTGCCGGGGGTGAACGCCGCCGTCGCCGTGTTCGACCTCCAGCTGCGGATCTGGCCGCACTGCGAGGTGCTGGCACTGCTGAAGCCCTACCAGGCGCGCAACCGGGAGAACGCGCCGGGCCTGTCCATCGCGACGCCCACGGCACCGAAAGGCCGGCTGCGCGAGGGCGACCCGGTATTGATCGAGGTCAGGAACGCGCAACGCGACGGCTATCTGTGGGTCGACTACTACACGGCCGATGGCGCCGTGATGCACCTCAATGCCGGATCGGCGCAGCCGCGCCTGCGCGGCGGCGAAACCGTCGAACTCGGGCGCGACATCCCCTCGAGCTGGCTCTCCGCACCGCCCTTCGGCACGGTGCTGGTGACGGCGCTGTCCTCGCCCATGCCTTTCGCCGAGGCGATCGACCGGCCGCCTTTCGAGCTGGCCTCGGCCTACCTCCAGCGCTTGCGCGAATCGCTGGCGGTCGGCGAATTCGGCGCCCGCGTGGTCGCCGAGGTGGTCTTCCTTCAAACCGTGCCGCGCTGAGTCCGCGCGCCTGCGCCCAATGATCGCCGCATCTCCCTTGCCGCCGCATTTCTGGAGCCTGACGGGGCTGTGCCTGCTGGCCTTCCTCACCCTCTGGTGGTTCATGCTGGCGTCCGGCCGCAGCGGAAGGCGGCGGCGGCTGCGGCGGCGCATCGCGGCGTTCGATGCCGAAGCCGCTCCGCCTGCACCCCTGGACCTGGTCGGCATGCAGGAGGCCATGGCCCGCGCCCGCCGAGCGGCCCAGCATGCGCCGGCGCCCCGGGCGCTGTGCCACTCGCTCTACGCGATCCCGTGGTTCATGTTCCTCGGTGATGCGGCGGCCGACCTGCCCGGCCTGCTGGTGGGCGCCGGTGCCGCCGCGTCCCTCCCTGGCAGCGAGGACGGCCTGTGGCGCTGGCACTTCCTGCATTCGACGATCGCGATCGAGATCGGCCCGGCCGCGCTCGGCAATCCGGTCGATCTACGTGAGCGCGGCCGCTGGTACCGCGCGCTGCTTGAGCTGGCCGAGCGGCGTGAGCGCCTGCCGCTCAATGGCATCGTGGCTTGCGTCGCGGCCGCCACGGTGCTCGGCGACACCGGGGCCACGGAATCGCTGGCGCTGCGGCTGCGCCAGCGGATCGACGAAGCGGCCGAGCAATTGCGGATCCAGTTGCCGGTCTACCTGGTGGTGACGGGGCTGGAGCAGCTGGAAGGCTATGCAGCAGTGCGCGGTGCGCTGCCGGCGGAGGCGCTCGGACAGGCGCTGGGCCACCGCCTGGCGGACAACGCGCCGGCCGGCATCGATGCCGGCGGCCGGCTCGACGGCATCTTTGGCGAGCTGGGCATGCAACTGCATGCCCAGCGCATGGCGCTGCTGCGCGACGAGGAGGACCCGGTCCGGCGACTGGCCATTCACACCTTCACGGAACGGCTGCGGGCCCTGCAGCCCGGCTTGCAGCTGCTGGCGCTGCGCCTGTTCGCCGCGCCAAGGGGCGCGCGGGCGCCGCGCTGGCGCGGGCTCTACCTGACGGCAGCGCCATCGGCGGCGGCCGGCGGCGCCTTCATCGCCGACCTGTTCGATCGCTTTCTGCCGGCCGACCAGCCACTTGCGAGCTGAAGCTCGAACGCGCGTGGGGCCCAGGCCGGCGCCGGGCCGCCCCAAGGCGGCCTGCGGCCCCCTCGGGGGGCAGCGACCCACACGCAGTGGGGGAGCGTGGGGGCTCAGTCAGGCCGGCGCCGGGCCGCCCCAAGGCGGCCTGCGGCCCCCTCGGGGGGCAGCGACCCACACGCAGTGGGGG
>NZ_JBFUCJ010000150.1:0-13703 GCF_056405295.1 Variovorax sp. P1_H2
CGCGGGCGGTGCGGGCGGCACCAGCGGCACGGCAGGCGCGGGCGGCGCGAGCGGCGCGGGCGGTGCAGCCGGTTCGAGCAGCACGGCAGGCGCAGGCGGCGCGAGCGGCGCCACGGGTGCCGGTGGAGCGGGCGGTTCGGGCGGCGGCGGTGGTGCGGCCACCAGCACCGCGACCGGCACCCAGATCGGCGGCGCGGGCACGGGCGGCGCCGGCGGCTCGAGCACGGTCGGCAGCGCCACCAACGGCAGCGCCAGCAACGGCAGCAACTCCGCAGGCGCCGGCGGCGCGGGCGGTAGCGGCACCGGCGGCTCAGGCGGTGCGGGCAACGGCGGAACCAATACCGGCAACGGCGGAACCGGCGGCACCGGCAACGGTGGCACGGGCGGCGCAGGCGGCACGGCAACGGTCAACGCCGGCACGTTCAACATGTCCAACACCATGACCAGCGTCGGCCAGACGGCGGCGGGCATCATGGTCGCGAACCAGAACAGCGGCATCGCCTCGATGGTTCAGCAAAGCGTGAACGTGCAGGCCAACCTGTCCGTGGGACGCTGATCGAAGAAGCGTGAGACCGATCGTCGCCGTGCAGCCCGGACCGCCGGGCGCACGGCGAGGATCGGCTCGCTCTCACCGCAGGCCGAAGGGAGACGCCATGACATCCATCACCCGCTTGGGGCCCATTTGCATGGCCCTCGGGATCCTGCTGCCGGCGACGGTGGCGGCGCAGACCTCGCAGCCGACGCGCGAAGTGCCCGGCTCCGTGGGTCGTAGCGTGGCCTTCGTCGCCCAGCCGGTCGATGCGGACACGCTGGCCAAGACCCGCGGCGGCGCCGAAGTCGTGAACAACGACATGGCCCTGCACGGCGTCACCGCCGGCAATTCGGCGCGCAACGTCACGACGGGAGACAACACGATCAGTGCCGGTTCGTTCGCGAACATGAGCGGGCTGCCGACCGTGATCCAGAACACCGGCGCGAATGTGCTGATACAGAACGCAACGATCCTCAATCTGCAGATGAACTGAGGGACAGGCATCATGCGCCGCCTGTTGCTCTGCATCGCGTTGTTGGCGACGGCCGAGCTGGCCGCCGCCGACGGCGCCTACATGCCGTCGATCGCCATGGGCGACGTCGTGCTTCCATTGACCAGCATGAAACAGGCGCGCACCGGGCGCACGCTGATTCAGAAGTACGACTTCAGCTGCGGCTCGGCGGCCCTGGCCACGCTGCTCACCCACCACTACGGTCATCCGGTGAGCGAGGAAACCGTGTTCCAGGCGATGTACGAGCATGGCGACCAGAAGAAGATCCAAACCGAAGGCTTCTCGCTGCTCGACATGAAACGCTTCCTGGCGGCGCAGGGCTTCGAGGCCGATGGCTTCGAGCAACCGCTGGACAAGCTCAACGAGGCCCGCGTTCCGGCCATCGTGCTGATCAACTCCGACGGCTACCACCACTTCGTCGTCGTCAAGGGCGTGCAGGCAGACCGGGTGCTGCTGGGCGACCCGGCGCTGGGGACGCGCGCCATGTCGCGCAAGACCTTCGAGAAGGCCTGGCAGAACGGCCTGCTGTTCGTGATCCACAACCGCATGGAATCGGCCCGCTTCAACCTGGCGGCCGACTGGCGCGCGGCGCCGCGGGCACCGGTGGGCACCGGCATCGCACGCGACGGCATGACCGAGATCACGATGCCCAAGTTAGGGCCGGGAGATTTCTGATGGGCCCCCGCCGCGCCCCAGCGCTTCGGTCGGCCCTGCTCCTGTCGCTCGCGGGCGTCTTCAGCGCCTGCGCATGGGCCGACGGACCGGTCGATCCCGTCGAGCGGCACAACGAGATCTGGATGGCCGTCGGCGACACCACGCTGGACCACCTGCGCGGCGGCTTCGATACCGGCAACGGCCTGATGGTGACCTTCGGCATCTCGCGCGCGGTCTACATCAATGGCAGCCTTGTGACGCAGACCACGCTGAACTTCGGGCAGTTGAACAACCTCAGCGCCGCGCAGGCCGCGCAGCTCAACAAGCAGATGGCGGCCCTGCACCTGGTCCAGAACGGACCCGGCAATGTCTTCGAGCCGCAGCAGGCCGGCACCTCCGGCACCGTGATCCAGAACACCCTGGACAACCAGCACATCGTGAACCAGACCGTGATCGACGCCAGCAGCAACGGGCTCGGGATGGTCAAGAACTTCAACCTCCAGTCCACGGTGAACGAAGGCGTGGCGCGCGCCATCGGCGGGCCCCGGTAGAGGAACACCCCCGAAGCGCCTGCGGCGCTCCCCCTCAAGGGGGCGATACCAGCGGCCCGGCGAAGCCGGTTCCGCGGTATCCCTGGACTCTGGCTGCGCCGGTTTCAGGCGTCGCAGGTCACGCGATCGCGCAGTGGATCACCGAGCAGTCCGAAAAATCAGAGTCGCGTGGTGCCGTCCAGCGCCACGCACAGCGCGTGCAGATTGGGCACGATCAGCTGCGGCCGCGCGCCGTGCTCCCAGGGGCGCTCCTCGCGCACCAGCCAGGCGGCCTGCATGCCGGCATCGAGCGCGCCCACCACGTCGAGCGCCGCGTCGTCGCCGACATGCAGCATGTCCTCGGGCAGCAGCCCGACCGAGGCCGCGGCGGCATGGAAGATCGGCGCGTGCGGCTTGCCGCTGCCGAATTCGCGCGCGTTGAAGGCGGTGCGGAACCAGCGTCCGACGCCGGTGCGATGGATGTCGGCGTTGCCGTTGGACACCGCCACCAGCGGATAGCGCTCGCTGAGCCACCGGAGCGCCGGCAGCGCGTCGTCGTAGAGCGTGACGCGCTGGCGCTCTTCGAAGAAGACGTCGAAGGCCGGCTCGGCCAGCGCCGGGTCTTCGCCGGCGCGCAGCAGTGCGCCGCGGATCGACTCGCGGCGCAGCGCGCTCAGGTCGTGCGCGAGGTCGGAGCGCTCCTTGGCCGCGGCCTCGCGCAGTTCGCGCAGCACACCGGGCGTCAACAGCAGGCCGGCGGTCTTCGGCGCCTCGCGCAGCAGCCAGTCGTGCAGCACGCGCTCGGCACGCTCGATGGTCGGCCAGACCGGCCACAGCGTGTCATCCAGGTCGAGCGAAATCGCGGCGATGCGCTTGACGTCGAGGGCGAGGGGATCGGGGGTTGCAATGGCCATGCCCGAGAATATCGCATGCCCTTTTCCCCTGATCCGACCGCTGCCAGCATCGCCACGGAGCGCACAGCGGTGCTCTGGTGCAACCTCGGCTCCCCCGACGAGCCCACCGCCAAGGCGGTGCGCCCTTACCTCGCCGACTTCCTCGGCGACCCGCGCGTGGTCGAGATCCCGCGCCTGCTGTGGGCGCTGATCCTGCACGGCATCATCCTGCGCACCCGGCCCGCCAAGTCGGCCGCCAAGTACGCCAGCATCTGGACCCCCGAGGGCTCGCCGCTCAAGGTCTGGACCCGCAAGCAGGCCGTGCTGCTGGCCGGCTGGCTCGGCGAACGCGGCCATCGGCTGAAGGTGGTCGACGCCATGCGCTACGGAAATCCCTCGATCGCCGCGCGGCTGGACGCGCTCACTGCCTCGGGCGCGATCCGGGTACTGGTGCTGCAGGCCTACCCCCAGTACTCGGCCACCACCACCGCCAGCGTGATCGATGCGGTCAATGCCTGGAGCGCACGGATGCGGCGGCTGCCGGAATTCCGCTTCGTCAACGACTACCACGACGATCCGCTCTACATCGACGCACTGGCGCAGAGCGTGCAGCGCCACTGGCAGCGCAACGGCCGCGGCGACCAACTCGTGATGAGCTTCCACGGCATTCCCGAGCGCAACATCCGGCTCGGCGATCCCTACCAGGCGCAGTGCGTGGCCACCGCGCGCTTGCTCGCCGAGCGGCTCGCGCTTGCGCCGACGCAGTACCGAGTGACCTTCCAGTCGCGCTTCGGCCGCGCCAAGTGGCTCGCGCCCTACACCGAGCCCACGCTGCGCGAGCTGGGCAGGGCCGGCGTCGCCCGGGTCGACGTCATGTGCCCCGGCTTTCCGGCCGACTGCCTCGAGACACTGGAAGAAATCGCGATGGAAGGCCGCGAAGCCTTCCTGCATTCGGGCGGCAAGGCGTTCCACTACATCCCCTGCCTCAACGACAGCCCGGCGTGGATCACTGCGCTCAGCGGCATCGCCGAGCGGAACCTGGCCGGCTGGCCGACCCGCCCCTAGCCGTCGCGTTTCAGAAGCGCCCCAGATAGTCGAGCTTGCTCAGCGCCACGCCACGGTGCCGCAGCACGTCATAGGCCGTCGTGACGTGGAAGAAGAAGTTCGGCAGCGCGAACTGCAGCAGGTAGCGCTCGGCCGTGAACTTGAGTTCGTTGCCGCGCACCTTCATCGTGACCTCGCGCGCCTCGGCGCCGTCGACCAGCGCACGGTCGACGCCATTGAGGAATTCGATCGTCTTCGCAACCCGCGCCTGCAGTTCCGCGTAGGTGGTTTCGGTGTCGGGAAAGCTCGGCGCCGTGATGCCGGCAATGCGGGCCGTGCCGAGCTTCGATGCATCGCTGGCGCTCTGCACCTGCCCGGCCAGCGTGAACATGTCGGGCGCCAGCCGCGCGTTGACCAGTTCGGCCGGATCGATGCCTGCGGCCTGCGCGTGCGCCAGCCCCTTGTCGAGCACATGCGAGAGTTGGCCGAGGCCGCGGACGAACACCGGGACCGAAATATCGTAGAACGAGAGCGCCATGAAAGAAGTCTCCGAGGTAAATGAGCGGGCCGATTGTCGGCCCGCCGCGCTTCAGGTGCCGGCGGCGCGCACAAAGGCCTCGATCGGCTCCAGGTGCTCGGGCACGTTGAGCGCCGGCGCATGACCGCAGCCCGGCACTTCCAGGATCTGCAGGCGGCCGGCGGCACCGGGTCCTCGTGTTCGCATCTGCGCCAGCGTCTCGGGCAACACCAGGTCGGAATCGACGCCGCGCAGGCACAGCACCGGCACCTCGATCGCGTCGTAGTGCGTCCATAGCAGGTAGTCGTCCGGATGGGCCTCGAACTGCCGCACCATCGCTGGGTCGTAGTGCGGCGTCACGCGGCCGTCGGGCAGGCGCCGGGTCGAGCTCTCGGTCAGGCGGCGCCATTGCGCATCGCTGAGCCAGCCGTAGGGCTTGTAGACCGTGCGAAAGAACTGCTCGAGTTCGACCACGGTGTCGAAGGCCGGCGGATGTCCGGCATAGGAGCGGATGCGCGCGACCGCGGCGTCCGCGATCTGCGGCGCGTTGTCGTTGAGCACCAGGCTGGCGATGCGCGGCTTCAGCGTCGGCTCGAGCAGGCCCGAGGCGCAGGCCGTGCCGATCGCGCCGCCCATCGAGGTGCCGATCCAGTGCACCCGCGAGAGCTTCAGCGCGTCGAACAATTCGAGCGCGAGCCGGCCGTAGAAGGACAACTGGTACTCGTCGTCCGGCGACGGGCTCCACTGGCTCAATCCGCGGCCGATCGTGTCGGGGCAGATCACGCGGCAGCCGCGCCCGGCGAAATGCACGGCCAGTTCGTCCATGTCGCGGCAGGTGCGCGCCAGGCCGTGCCAGGCCACCACCACCGGGCCGTCGCGCGGGCCCCAGTCGAGCCAATGGACCTCACGGCCGGCGAGTTGCAGGTAGTTCGAGCTTGGCAGAATCATCTCAAGGCCCTCGCACGCAAACGGCCGACGATGCCGGTCGGGAAGTAATAGACGGAGAGCACGAACAACACCCCGAGCCACAACAGCCAGCGGTCGGGCGACAGCAGGGCCGACAGCCAGCCGAGCCCGCTCGCCGCTTCGCTGCCGATGCGCAGCAGGTCCTGCAGGTAGCTCTGCGCGATCACGAACAGCACCGCGCCGACCACCGCGCCATAGATCGTCCCCATGCCGCCGATCACCACGATCAGCAGCACGTCGACCATGATCTCGAAGCTCAGCGAAGTGTCGGGCCCGTTGTAGCGCAGCCAGATCGCGAGCATGGCGCCGGCCAGCGTCGCGAACAGTGCCGACAGCACCGAGGCCGTGGTGCGGTAGACCACCACGCGGTAGCCGATCGCCTCGGCGCGGAACTCGTTCTCGCGGATCGCCTGCAGCACGCGGCCGAAGGGCGAATTCACGATCCGCAGCAGCGCCAGCACCAGCAGCACCGTGGCGACGAAGAGCAGGTAGTAGCACAGCAGCCGGCCGTCGAGCGAGACGCCGAGGAAAGGCTCCTCTGCGAACTCGAAGCTCGGCGAGATCAGCTCGGGCAGCTTGAAGGTCAGGCCGTCCTCGCCGCCGGTGAAGTCGGACAGCTGCGAGGCCAGCGTCTGGAAGGCCGAGGCCACGGCCAGCGTGATCATCGCGAAGAAGATCGCCCGCACCCTGAGCGAGAACAGGCCGATCGCGAGCGACAGCACCAGCGAGATCGCCAAGGCAGCGCCGAGCCCGACGGCCACCGCGCCCCAGCTCGCGCCGAGCCGGCTGGCCGAGATCGCGATGCCGTAGGCGCCGATGCCGAAGAACATGGTGTGGGCGAAGCTCACGATCCCGGTGTAGCCCAGCAGCAGGTCGAAGCTCGCGACCAGCACGATGAAGACCAGGATCTTGGCCGCGACGCTGAGCGCCTTGACGCCCGGGAACAGGAAGGGTGCGAAGGCCAGCGCCAGCACCAGGGCCGCGAGCAGCAGCGCCAGCAGGCGGCTGCGCGGCAGGTCGTTGGAAAGTAGACGGGACAGCATGGCTTTCTCTTCAGCGGTTGGCCACGGGGTACACGCCCTGCGGGCGCCACAGCAGCACCGCCACCATCAGGAAGATGCTTGCGAACTGCGTCAGCGTCGGGACGATGAAGCCGATGTAGTTGGTCATGAGGCCGACCAGCAAGGCGCCGATCAAGGCACCGGCGGTCGAGCCCAGGCCGCCGATGATGATCACGATGAAGATCAGCACATTGACCTGCGCACCCATCTGCGGGATCAGGTTCTGCTGGAACAGGCCCCACATCACGCCGCCCAGGCCAGCCAGTGCGCTGCCGACCACGAAGACGCCGACGAAGAGCCGGCCGATGCGGTAGCCGAGCGACTCGACCATCTCGCGGTCCTGCACGCCGGCGCGGATCAAGAGGCCGATCTTGGTGCGGCCCAGCGTCCAGGCCAGCAGGCCGAAGACGAAGACGCCGATCACGACCGCGAGGATGCGGTACTTGCTGATCGCCGCGTCGCCGACGAGCAGCGAGCCGCGCAAGGCTTCCGGCAGCGGCAGCGGGATCTGCGCCGGACCCCAGATGACCTTGATCAGTTCCTCGCCGATGATCATGCCGCCCATCGTGATCAGGATCTGCTTCAGGTGCTGGCCGTACACGGGCCGCACGATGAAGCGCTCGAAGGCCAGGCCGACCGCGCCGGCCACGGCCATCGCGACCAGCATCGCGGGGAACACGGCCACGAGATTGCGCCACAGCTCGCCCGAGCCGGTCCAGTCGCCCATCAGGCCGAGCACGCTGCTGGCCACGAAGGCGCCGAGCGCGATGAACACGCCGTGGCCGAAGTTGAGCACGTCCATCAGGCCGAAGATCAGCGTCAGCCCCGAGGCGATGATGAAGATGATCATGCCCATCGCGAGGCCGGCAACCGTGAGCGTGAGCCAGGTCGAGACCGAGCCCGTGAGCGGCAGCGCGATCAGCGCGAGCACCGGCACCAGCAAGAGCGGCTTCCAGTCGAAGTCGATGTTTTTCATAGTGCCAACCCGAGCAAGGATTGCTGCAGTTGTTCGTCGGCCGAGAACGCGGCCATGCTGCCGCTGTGGACCACGCGGCCGTTGTCCATCACGGCCACCGTGTCGCCCAGACGTTGGGCAAAGCTGATGTTCTGCTCGACCAGCAGGATCGTGACGCCGCTGCGCTTGAGTTCGCCGAAGGCGTCGATCATGTTGTTGATGATGGCCGGCGCCAGGCCCTTGCTGGGCTCGTCGACGACCAGCAGTTCGCGCGGCTCGACGATGGCGCGCGACACGGCCAGCATCTGCTTCTGGCCGCCCGAGAGCTTGCCGGCCGGGTGGTTCCAGAACTTCTCGACCGCCGGGAACAGCTTGAAGATCCACTTCAGCCGCGCGTCGTCCATCTGCTCGGCGTTCTTCGCGCGGCGCGCGGCCAGCAGCATGTTCTCCTTGACCGTGAGGTCCGAGAAGATGCCCATGTTCTCGGGCACGTAGGCGATGCCGAGCTCGGCGATCTGCGGCGTGTGCAGCGCGGTGATGTCCTTGTCGCCGAAGCGCACGCTGCCCTGCGACGCGTGCCACAGGCCCATCAGCGTGCGCAGCGTGGTGGTCTTGCCGGCGCCGTTGCGGCCCAGCAGCATCGTGAGCTGTCCCTTGGGCACGGCGAGGTCGACGCCGTGCAGGATGTGATAGGCGCCGATGTGCGTGTGCACGCCTTTCATCTCGAGAAGATTGCGACTCATGAAGCCTCCTTCGCGACACCCAGGTAGGCCTCTTGCACGATCGGCGAGGCGATCACCTCGGCCGGTTCGCCATCGGCCACCAGCTGCCCGTTGTGCAGCACGATGATGCGGTCGGCGAGTTCGCGCACGACGTCCATCTTGTGCTCGACCAGCAGGATGGTCTTGCTCTTGTCCTGCTTGAGCTTGCGGATCAAGTCGAGGATCACCGGCGCCTCGGCGGCGTTCATGCCGGCGGTCGGTTCGTCGAACATGAAGACCTTGGGTTCGAGCGCCATCAACAGCGCGACCTCGAGCTTGCGCTGGTCGCCGTGCGGCAGGCTGGCGACGCTCGCATGCTCCTTGGACTTGAGCGCCACGGCGGCCAGAATCCCGTCGGCGCGCTCGGTCAGCGCGCGATGGTCGCTCCAGATGCTCCAGAGGTTGAGCCCGCGCCGATGCGCGCCCTCGCGCGTCGCCTGCACCGCGAGCCGCACGTTCTCCAGCACCGTGAGGTTCGGGAACAGGTTCGTCAACTGGAAGGCGCGCCCGAGCCCGGCCCGCGTGCGCGCCGAGGCCGGCAGCCCCGACAGCAATTGCCCGTCGAGCGACACCGTGCCCGCGGACGCCTTGAGCTGTCCCGAGATCAGGTTGAAGTACGTGGTCTTGCCGGCCCCGTTGGGACCGACGATCGCAGTGAGCGTGCCCGGCGCGAATGCGCACGAGACAGCATTCACCGCCACGTGTCCGCCGAAGCGAATGGTGAGATCTTTGGTTTCGAGCATGGATAGTTGATTGGGCGACGCAGTCCGCCCCCTTCGTGAAACACCGCGGAACCGGCTTTGCCGGGCCGCTGGTGTTGCCCCCGGCAGGGGGTGGGCGGGCTACACGCAGTGAGCCCAACCTGGGGGCGAGCCACAGTTCGCCGGGCCGCTGGTGTTGCCCCCGGTAGGGGGTGGGCGCCCGACACGCAGTGCGGGCAACCTGGGGGCGAGCTTTTTGCTTTAGCGTTTGTTCCGTATGGGGATGTCCATCTCTTCCGGCTTGATCTCGTGCACCAGTTCCGGCACGCCCCAGGCGAACGCCGGGTCGACCTTGATCTTGAAGTGGTACATGCTCTGCATCGCCTGGTGGTCTTCCTTGCGGAAGGTCATCTTGCCCTTGGGCGTGTCGAAGCTCATGCCTTCCATCGCGGTGATCAGCTTGTTGGTGCTGGTGTCGCCGCCGGTCTTCTTGAGCGCGGTCACCACCGCCATCGCGGCCGAGAAGCCGCCGGCCGTGAAGAAGTCCGGCGGGGCCTTGAATTCCTTGTAGTGCATCGAGACCATGGCCTCGTTGACCGGGTTCTTCGGAATTCCGAAGTAGTAGTAGGCCGCGCCTTCCATGCCCGGCAGCGCCTTGTAGGCCGCCATCGCCGGCAGGATGTTGCCGCCGGTCGCGATCTCGATGCCGTAGCGCTTGAGGTCGAGGTCGACGATCTTGAACGGATTGCCGGCACCGGCCCAGACGATCCAGATGATCTTGCGGCCCGGCTGGTCCTTGAGCTTGTCGATCAGGCGCTGGGCGCCGGCCGTGAAGTCGGTGGTGGCCGGCGGCAGGTATTCCTCATGCGCCAGCTTGGCCTTCTTGAGCGCGTCCTTGAAGGCCTTCACGCCGTCGCGGCCGAAGGCGTTGTCCTGGGCCAGCGTGGCGACCGTGACGCCAGGCTTGTCGATCGCGACCGCATTCGAGATCGCATCCTGCGAGCTGTTGCGGCCGGTGCGGAAGATGTACTTGTTCCACTTGTCGCCGGTGATCGAATCGGCCACCGCGGGCTCGACCAGCAGGATCTTCTTGTATTCCTCGGCCACCGGCAGCATCGCGAGCGCGACGCCCGACGATGTCGGACCGACCGCCAGCGCGGCCTTGTCGTCGGCGTAGGCCGCGGCCAGCAGCGACTTGCCGAGGTCGGGCTTGCCCTGGTCGTCCTTCTCGATGACGACGATCTTCTTGCCGTTGACGGCCATGGTGCCGCCGGTCGCGTAGTCCAGGCCCATCATGAAGCCGGTCTGGGTCTGCTTGCCGTAGGCTTCCAGCGGACCGGTCTTGCTGTAGACGAGGGCGATCTTGATCTCGTTGGACTGGGCCCAGGCCGGGAGGGCCAGGGCACCTGCGGCGGCCAGGCTGGCCAGCGCGACGAGGTAGCGACGTTGCATTCTTTGTCTCCTGAAGGTGATGGCTGAATATTGCACAGTTCGTGCCAGCCGCCACCCTCTTGAAAACAAAGGACTTTCCCTTGGTTTCCCCTTGAAAAGCCTGGAATCAGGACAGATCGACTGTTCTAATTTCAGGCAATTGCATGTTTTTTATTCAGGGTTTTCCAGACGTTCGTAGAGCGTCGCGCGCGAGATGCCCAGCAGCCGCGAAGTCGCCAGCTTGTTGCCGCCGGTCGCGGCCATCGCGGCGGCGATCGCACGGCGTTCGAGCTCGGCCACCTGCTGGGCCAGCGGCCGCAGCAAGGCCGCGCCTTCGTCCGAATCGGCGGCCGCGCTCGGCAGCGGCTCAGGCGCCGCGATCTTCTCCTGCCCGGCCTCGCGCAGGATGCGCTCGAGCTGCGCGGCGTCGATGCGCTGCGAATCGCTGCGCATGGTCACCTGCTCGAGCACGTTGCGCAGCTCGCGGATGTTGCCGCGCCAGTGCTGCGCGGCCAGCAAGGCCAGCGCGTCGGGCGTGAGTTCGGGTGGCGCCTCGCCGCTGCGCAGCGCCATGTCCTCGCCGAGCGCCTCGACCAGCGCCGGGATGTCGGCGCGCCGCTCGCGCAGCGGCGGCACCCGCACCGGCAGCACGTTGAGCCGGTAGTAGAGGTCTTCGCGAAAGCGCCCTTCCCTGACCAGCGACGCGAGATCGCGCGAGGTGGCGGCGATCACGCGGGCGTCGAAGGGCACCAGCTTGTTGGAGCCCAGCGGCTCGATCTCGCCCTCCTGCAGCGCGCGCAGCAGCTTGGCCTGCAGGCCCAGCGGCATGTCGCCGATCTCGTCGAGGAACAGCGTGCCGCCGTCGGCCAGCTTGAACTTGCCCTCGCGCGCCTTGCGGTCGGCGCCGGTGAAGGCGCCCGGCGCGACGCCGAAGAACTCGGCCTCGAGCAGGGTGTCGGGCACGGCCGCGATGTTGACGCTGACGAACATGCCGCCGGCGCGCGCCGAAGCGGCATGGATCGCATGGGCCAGCAGTTCCTTTCCGGTACCGGTCTCGCCCAGCAGCAGCACCGGGCTCGAGGACTGCGCCGCGCGCCGGGCGTGGCGCTTGACCTCGACCGCCGCCGGGCTGCTGCCGATGAAGCTCGCGAAGGTGTACTTGGAGCGCCGCTGCCCGTCGGCCGACTGCTGGTAGAGCGGGTTGGCGCGCTGGCTCGCGAGTTCGCGGCGGGCGTCGTCGAGATCGCGCTGYAACAGCGCGAACTTGCTGATCAAGGGCTGCAGCGTGGTCTCGGGATGGTCGAACAGCACGATGCCGATGGCACCGATCACCTCGCCGGGCGTGGCTCCGCCGTCGCCCTCGCGCTCCTCCCGCAGCGGGATGCGGCTGACCACGAAGGTGCCGGCCTTGTTGGTCAGCAGGTCGATCAGGATCGGCTCGCCGGTGTCGAGCACGCGGCGCATCTGGGTGTTGGGAATGACGTCTTCCACCAGATGGCCGAGGAACTGGTCGATCGACGAGAAGCCCAGCGCCGGCAGGAAGCGCCGGTAGCCTTCGTTGACCCAGACGATGCGGCCGCTGCGGTCGACCAGGAACATGCCCTGGCTGATGCTGGAGAACAGGTGGAACATCGAGCGCGCGGCGAGCGCGAGGATGCCTTCGGCATCGAGCGGCAAGGCGGGGGGTGCGGCGGAAGCGGATGACATGGCGGGATCGTAGCGCGCACGGGCGACAGGCCCCCGAATGAGGGTGCAACGGGCATACCCTCATGAATGAACGCAGACGACTGAGCCAAGAACAACATGAATCTTCAACGACAAGAATCAGATTTATCTTGCTGTCCGATATGACGTATCAGGAACAAATATCGGATCAATCTCGCAGACTTCACGGCCGAGCAAATCTACGCTCCGTTCTCTGGAGCAATCTTCAAGCGACATCAAGCGACGGCGCCGCATGAAGCCTCTAGAAATACCACCCCATTGCTTGAAGACCTGGTCGAATTGCTTCAGTTCGACCTTCACGTCGTTGCTGTACTGGTCGAAGAAATCGATGCGAACGAATGGCGGTCAGTCCGGCCTCGTTGAAGACTCTAGCGACGCCTTCGTAGCGAGGCGCCAGCCAAGTGCCAGCGCCGCCGACGGCATTGCTGAAATGCAGGGGGCGGGCGGCGCGCGCTCCCGGTAGGTCGTGTAAGGGTCACTGGAGAAGTCGGGTCCAAACATGGGAGCGCTTCCGCTGAGAGTATTCGACAGCAGGCCCGCTCAGGCAACGGCGCCGACAACCATGAAGACCGCCCTGGCGCTCGCGATCGGGGCGTCGTTCGACGTGATTTCAGCATTGGCGAAGGCCAAGCGGCTGCCGACCTTCACGATGCTGACGCGCGACTCGATCCAGTCGCCGACCTTGGCCATGCCGACGAAGTCGATGCCGAGGCTCGTCGTCACCATTCGCAGCGCGGGCGTCTTGGAGGTGGAGGTCACATAGCCGAGCGACACGTCGGCCAGCGTGGCGACCAGGCCGCCGTGGAGGAACCCCGACGCGTTGGTGTGCTTCTCAAGCGCCCTCAGCCCAACCGTGAATCCCCGCTGGATCACCTTGTAGAAAAAGGGCCCGGTTGCATCGAGGAAGGGGCTGGTCCGGAAGATTGGCTCGAATCCTGGCGGAGGGCCATCTGCGTCGGTGTCGGCTAGTCGGCTCATTTGGCTTCGATCTTGGCGACAGTAGCGACGGCGAAGGCCACGAGCTTGCGCTCGCCGGCCCGCTCGGAATAGATCTCTGCCTTCGTGACCACGGTTCGCGATGACGCCTTGATGACGCTGCCGATGCCGATGATCCGATCGCCGATGGCGGGTGCGAGCAGGTTAATCTTGTACTCCGAGGTCACCACGTCGCCGGCCACCGACCCCGCAGCCCAGGCGCAGGCGCTGTCGGCGACGAAGCCGATCACTGCGCCGTGTACAAAGCCATGGTGCTGGTTCATCTTCTCAGGGATGACCGGAATTGCCAGTTCCACATGGCCGGGCGATATCGAGATGACCTCGGCACCCAAACAAACCGCAAATGGCGTCTTGGCTACGATGGATTGCAGATACGTTTTCATTTCGTCGTTGGTCATTTCCTGCCTCGTCAAGTAGTTGCGATGA
>NZ_JBFUCJ010000151.1:0-13585 GCF_056405295.1 Variovorax sp. P1_H2
GGCCAGATCAGGCCGGCGCCGGGCCGCCCCAAGGCGGCCTGCGGCCCCCTCGGGGGGCAGCGACCACACGCAGTGAGGGAGCGTGGGGGCCCAGGCCGGCGCCGGGCCGCCCCAAGGCGGCCTGCGGCCCCCTCGGGGGGCAGCGACCACACGAAGTGAGGGAGCGTGGGGGCCAGTTCAAGCCGCTTCGCGGTAGAACGCGGTGCGATGCAGGCTGCGCCCCGCCAGCGGCGCGACCGCCTGGCCGATCGCGGCGATGTGCTCGGGCGTGGTGCCGCAGCAGCCGCCGACGATGTTCACCAGCCCTTCGGCCGCAAACTCGTGCAGCAGGCGCGAGGTGACGTCGGGCGTCTCGTCGAATCCGGTCTCGCTCATCGGATTGGGCAGGCCGGCGTTGGGGTAGCAGCTGATGAAGGTGTCGTCGGCGACGCGCGCCAGTTCCTGGATATAGGGCCGCATCAGTGCGGCGCCGAGCGCGCAGTTCAGGCCGATGGCCAGCGGCTGCGCATGCCGCACGCTGTGCCAGAAGGCGGTCACGGTCTGGCCGCTCAGGATGCGGCCCGAGGCGTCGGTCACGGTGCCGCTGATGATCAGCGGCAACCGCTCGCCGCTGGCCTCGAAGTACTCGTCGATCGCGAACAGCGCGGCCTTGGCGTTCAGCGTGTCGAAGATGGTCTCGACCAGCAGCAGGTCGGCCCCGCCTTCGACCAGCGCCTCGACCTGCTCGTGGTAGGAAGCGCGCAGTTCCTCGAAGCTCACGTTGCGCGCGCCCGGATCGTTGACGTCGGGGCTGATGCTGGCGGTCTTGGGCGTCGGGCCGAGGGCGCCGGCGACGAAGCGCGGCTTGTCCGGGGTGCTGAACTTGTCGCAGGCCGCGCGCGCGAGCTTCGCCGATTCGAGGTTCATCTCGCGCGCCAGGTCGGCCATCTTGTAGTCCTCCTGCGCGATCCGGGTGGCGCCGAAGGTGTTGGTCTCGATCAGGTCGGCACCGGCGGCCAGATAGCCTTCGTGGATGTCGCGGATGATGTCGGGCCGCGTCAGCGAGAGCAGCTCGTTGTTGCCCTTGACGTCGCGCGGGAAGTCCTTGAAGCGCTCGCCGCGGTACTGCGCCTCGCTCAGCTTGAAGCGCTGGATCATCGTCCCCATCGCGCCATCGAGGATGGCGATGCGTTGGGCCAGGATGGCGGGCAGTTGCTGGGCGCGGGTGTAGACGACGGGCTTCATGCGCCGATTGTAGAAAGCGGCGCCGGGCCCTCGGCGCTGCCGGGTCTTGGACGCCAGCGCGCAGCGCCCGTCAGGCACAGCGCCGACAGCAGCGCCAGCAAGCCGCTGGCCCCGATCGGCCAGGCGTAGCTGCCGCGCAGGTCGAACAGCAGTCCGGCCGCGCTGGCACCGAACAGCGCCGCCACGCCGACGCCGATGTACAGCGCGCCCAGGATGGCGCCGAGCTGCCGGGTGCCGAACCATCCGGCGGCCACGGCCGGATAGAGCGCGATGCAGCCGCCGTTGGCGGCGCCGAACAGCAGCGTGAAGGCAACCAGCGCCGGGAAACTCGCCGCGCCGAGCCAGACGCCGTCGAGCACGGCCAGCGCGAGGGTCAGCAGCAACAGCAGGCGCTGCGGCCCGAGCCGATCGCCGAGCCCACCCAGGAACAACCGGCCCAGCACGTTGCCGATGCCGATCAGTCCGATCAGCAGGGTGGCGCTGTCCGCCGAAATGCCCTGTGCGCGCGCCGCCGGCGCGACGTGCACCAGCGCGACGAAGAGCCCGACCGAGCCGCTGGCGATCGCCGCGAAGTAGCACCAGAAGCGCGCCTGCCGCACGGCATCGCGCAGCCGAACGCCCTCCTGCAGCGGGGCCTGCGACGGCGCGCACCCGGGATCATCGCCGTCGGGCAGCAGCCCGAGGTCTTGCGGCTGCGCGCGCATCGCCATCGCCGCGCCCAGGCCCAGCAGCGCGATGGCGCCGGCGAAGATCTGCATCGTGGCCTGCCACGAGAACTGGTGCATCAGCAGGCCGGCCGCCACCGGGCCGACGAAGGTCCCGATCCCGGTGCCGGCCAGCGCCAGGCCCGAGGCACGGCTGCGCTGCCGGACGAACCAGCGCTGCACGGCCGCCACCGCCGGCACGTAGACCAGCCCGATGCCCAGGCCCGCGAAGACGCAGAAGACCGCGAACAGCGACCGCAGCGACGAGGCCACGCTGGCCAGCGCGAAACCGGCCGCCAGCAGTACGATGCCCGCGCCCACGACCTTGCGCAGCGAGAAGCGGTCGGCCAGCGCGCCCGCGAATGCGCCGACCAGGTAGTAGAGGAAGGCCGTGATCGAGAACACCGACGCCACCGCGAACCGGTCGGCCGCGAAGCTGGCCTGGATGCCTTCGAAGAAGGCGCCGAAGGAATAGGCGGCGCCGAACACCAGCGCCAGCAGCACGTGCGCGGCAGCGACCACGCTCCAGCCCCGGAAGATCTTCACGGCGTCGCGTCGAGGATCTCGCGCAGGGCCTGCAGGAAGCGCTCGTTGTCCGCCGGCATGCCGATCGAAACCCGGATGAAGGTCTCGAAGCCGGCCTCCTTCCAGGGCTTCACAATGATGCCGCGCGCCAGCAGGGCCTCGTTGACCGGGCCGTTCGGTCGGCCGAGGTCGATGAACAGGAAGTTGGCCGCCGACGGCGCGATCCGCAGCCCCGGCAGCGCCAGCGCGCGCAACTGCGCCGCCAGTGCCTCGCGGTACTGCACGGTCTCGCGCACCGCATGGGCCATGAAGGACTCGTCGCCCCATGCCGCCAGGGCGGCGGCCTGGGCCGCCTGGTTGACGTTGAAGGGCGTGCGCACGCGGTCGAGCAGTTGCACCAGCGCGGCGTCCGAGGCGACGCCGTAGCCGACGCGCAGGCCCGCCAGGCCCCAGGCCTTGGAGAAGGTGCGCAGCACGATCCAGGGCCGCTGCTGGTCGCGCAGCGCCACCAGCGCGTCGGGGAAGCCGGGGGCCAGTCGCGCGTACTCGACGTAGGCCTCGTCGATCACCAGCAGCGTGCCGGCCGGCGTGGCCGCGAGCAGGCGCTCGAAGGCGCTCGCATCGAACATGCAGCCGACCGGATTCGACGGGTTGGCGATCATCGCGATCTTCGGTCCGCGCGCCAGCGCCTCGCACCAGGCATCGAGGTCGAATTCGAGCGCCGGAGTCAGCGCCAGCGATTCGACCTCGGCGCCCATCATTCGCGGGAATATCTCGTGCAGCCCGAAGCCCGGGCGCTGCGCGAGCACCCGGTCGCCCGGCAACAGCAGGGCCAGGCACAGCATCTGCAGGATGTCCTCGGAGCCGTTGCCGATCACGACCTGGCCAGCCTCGGCGCCGCAGCGGCCGGCGATCGCGCTGCGCAGCGCGGTGCAGGCCGCATCGGGGTAGTTCATGAGCCACGGTGCCACGTCGGCCAGCGCCCGCGCCACCTGCGGGCTGGCGCCGAACGGGTTCTCGTTGCTCGCGAGGCGGCTGATCGCGGTCGCGCCGTAGCGCGCGCGCACCGCCGCGGAGGACAGGCCGGCGTTGTAGGGCGGCAGCGGCGGCACCTCGGGACGGGCGAGATGAAGGATGTCGGATGCGTTCATGGGTCTTTGGCTTCAGGCGCGGCGGCGCTCGACGAATTCGAGCACCGCTTCGAGCATTCGCCGCACATGCGGCTGCACGCGCGCCGCCACCTCGGGCAGGTAGTCGAAAGGCAGGACTTCCTGCATGTAGCTGCATTGCGTCATCTCGAGCTGCACAGCATGCACGCCTTGCGCGGGTCGGCCGTGCTGGCGCGTGATGTAGCCGCCGGTGAAGCGGCCGTCGAGCACGGAAGTGAACCCCTGCGCCTGCCCGGCAATGTCACGCAGCGATTGCGCCAGCGCCGGATCGCAACTGGCGCCCTGCGCGGTGCCGAGGTTGAGGTCCGGCAGCTTGCCGTCGAAGAAGCGCGGCAGCACGGAGCGGATCGAATGCGCGTCCCACAGCGCGGCGACGCCGTGCAGCGATCTCAAGCGCTCGAGCTCGCCCGCGAGCTGGCGGTGGTAGGGCTGCCAGATGGCCTCGCGGCGTTGCGCGATCTCGGCTTCGCCGGGCACGTCGCCGGCCGCATAGAGGGGCGTGTCGTCGAAGGTGTCGACCGGACACAGGCCGGTGACGCTCTGGCCCGGATAGAGGCTCGCACCGTCGGGCGGCCGGTTGAGGTCGATCACGTAGCGCGAGTGCGTGGCGATCAGCACCGAGGCGCCGAGTTCGTCCGCGAAGTCGTACAGGCGCTCGAGATGCCAGTCGGTGTCGGGCACCTGGCGGGCCTCGTCGGTGAAGCGCGCCGCGAGCTGCGGCGGAACATAGGTCCCGACGTGCGGCATCGAGATCAGCAAGGGGCGCTTGCCGGGGTGAAAGCGGAAAGGGGGCTCGGGTGTGGTGAAGCTCATGGGATTCAATCCTCGAGAAGTTGGGTGCGCGCGGCCACGAAGGCGGCCGCGGCTTCGTCGTGCAATGCGTGGCGGCCGCCGGCGGCGCGCGCCTGGCCGGCCACCCACACGGCATCGATGGCGGAAGTTCGGTGGCTGGCGAAGACGTGGGCCGAGAGCATGTCGGGCGCAGCGAGGCCCTGGAGCGCGAGGTGGCGGGCATCGAGCGCGACGAAGTCGGCCTGCTGCCCCACCGCCAGGCCACCGATGGCGCGGCCCGCGGCCTGCGCGCCGCCCCGCACGGCAGCCAGCGCGAGCGCGGTCGCGACCTGAGGGTGCGCGCCGTCGGCGCCCACGTTGCGCTGTCGCGTGGCCAGGCGCTGGCTGTACTCCAGCATCAGCAGCTCCTCCGCCGCGTTGACGCAGGCGTGGCTGTCGGAACCGATGCCCCAGGCACCGCCGTGGCGGCGCCACGCCGCGAAGTCGAAGATGCCGTCGCCGAGATTGGCCTCGGTCGTTGGACACAGGCCGGCGACCGCACCGCTCGTCGCCGCGCGCCGGTATTCGTCCGCATCCATGTGCGTGGCATGGACCAGGCACCAGCGCGCATCGACCGGTGCATGGTCGAGCAGCCAGGCCACGGGGCGCTGCCCGCTCCACGCCAGGCAGTCGTCCACTTCCTTGGTCTGCTCGGCGATGTGGATGTGGATCGGCGACGTGGGATCGAGCGCATCGAGGCCTGCGAGCGCATCCCGCAATGCGTCGGGCGCGACGGCACGCAGGGAATGCGGCGCGAGGCCCAGCCGCGCGCCCTGCGCGTCGCACACCGGCTTCAACGCATCGAGCAGGCGAAGCATCGATTCGGTCGATCGGACGAAGCGACGCTGGCCTTCGTTCGGCGGCCGGCCGCCGAAGCCGCTGGCCTGGTAGAGCACCGGCAGCAGGGTGAAGCCGATGCCCGTGCGCTGCGCGGCGCGCAGCAGCGCCAGGCTCAAGGTCGCGTCGTCGGCGTAGGGACGGCCGTCGGCGTCATGGTGCAGGTACTGGAATTCGCAGACGCTCGTGTAGCCGGCTTCGAGCATCTCGGCATAGAGCCAGGTGGCGATCGCCTCCATCTGCTCGGGCCCGAGGCGCGCGGCGAAGCGGTACATCAGCGTGCGCCAGCTCCAGAAGCTGTCCTGCTGCTCGGCGCGGTGTTCGGTCAGGCCCGCGAAGGCGCGCTGGAAGGCATGCGAATGCAGGTTCGGCAGGCCTGGAATCAACGGACCGGCCGCGCGCGCCACGCCTGCCGGCGCCTGCGCGCCGGGCCGCACCGCCGTCAGCCGGCCCGAATCGTCCCATTCGAGCAGGACGTTGCGGGCCCAGCCGCCAGGCAGCAAGGCATCGGCTGCGAACACGGCCCGGCTCGATGGAGAACCTTCGTGCTTCGCGCTGCGGTGCGCGTTGGCTTGGGAGCGGCCCGGCGCTGCGCTCATTGCATCGCCCCCACCGTGCCGACGGCGATGCGCCCCTGGCGCACCGCCGCGCGCAGCGGCCGTTGGCCGAACCAGTAAGCCAGCTCGGCCGCATCGCGCACGTTCCACAGCACGAAGTTGGCCGGCATGCCCGGCGCGATGACCCCGTGCGTGTCCTGCAGGCCGAGCGCGCGCGCCGCATGGCGGGTGACGCCGGCCAGCGCTTCGGGCACGGTCAGCCGAAACAGCGTGCAGGCCATGTTGACCATCAGCAGCAGGCTCAATGCCGGCGAGGTGCCGGGGTTGTGGTCGGTGGACACGGCCATCGGCACGCCGGCGGCGCGCAGCGCCTCGATCGGCGGCAGCTGCGTGTCGCGCAGCGTGTAGTAGGCGCCGGGCAGCAGCACGGCCACGGTGCCGGCCGCGCGCATCGCTTCGATGCCCTCGGCCGACAAGTGCTCGATGTGGTCGCAGGACAGCGCGCCGTAGCGCGCGGCGAGCGCGGCGCCGCCCATGTCCGACAGCTGTTCGGCATGCAGCTTGATCGGCAGGCCGAGCGCCTGCGCCGCCTGGAACACGCGCTCGGTTTCGGCCAGCGAGAAGGCGATGCGCTCGCAGAAGACGTCGACCGCATCGATCAGTCCTTCGGCGGCCAGCGCCGGCATCATTTCCCGGCAGACCAGGTCGATGTAGTCGCTGCTGCGGCCCGCGTACTCGGTTGGCAGCGCATGGGCGCCGAGGAAGGTGCTGCGCACCGTCACGCCATAGGCTTCGCCGAGCCGCCGCGCCACGCGCAGCTGCTTGCGCTCGTGCGCCAGCGAGAGGCCGTAGCCCGACTTGATCTCGATCGCGCAGACGCCATCGGCCAGCAGCTGTTCGAGCCGCGCCGCGGCCTGGGCATGCAGCGTGTCTTCGTCGGCCTCGCGCGTGGCGCGCACCGAGGACACGATGCCGCCGCCCGCCTTCGCGATCTCTTCGTAGCTGGCACCGGCGAGCCGCATTGCGAACTCGTTGGCGCGCTGGCCGCCGTAGACCAGGTGGGTGTGGCAATCGACGAGCCCGGGCGTGACGAGTGCGCCGCCGCCATCGAAGCGCGGCAGGGCTGCACAGTCGCCCGGCAGCGCGCTGCGCTCGCCGACCCAGCGGATCCTGCCGTCGGCCACGACGATGGCCGCTTCGCCATCAGGAACCGGGTCGTCCCCCAGTGCACCGGGGGCGAGCCGCAGAGGGCCCCAGACGCCGTCGGCGGAGGGAAGCGTGGCAAGGGTCATGGTGTTCACTCGCTGATCATCGTCGTGTTCGTGGCCGTCGCGTCGACCCGCACCGCGGCCAGTGCGGCGCCCGCATCCAGGGGGCTGGCGAGCCAGCCGTGCGCGGCGGCATCCCACCAGACGCCCTCGCCCGGCGCGCAGTCGATCGCGCCGGAGCCGACGCCGTGCGCCGCATGCAAGCGCCAACGGCCGCGCAGGGCCATCAGCAGACCGCTCTCCGCGGGCGCGATCTCCTCGACCGCCCCCAGCACGCGCAGTTCGGGGCGCAGCCGGGCACGCCGCGCCATCAGGTTGAAATCGATGGAGGTCCCGCCGAGCATTTCGCAGTCCAACGCTGCATCGCCGGCAAAGGCGAAGGGTGCATGCGCCGCATCGAGCCGGTGGTCGATGCGGCCATCGCCCGAACGCAGGCGAACGCCTGCGCCGTCCAGCAGCATGATCACGCGGTCGATGCCTGCGAAGGCCGAAAACGGCCCGGCGGCGGCAATGGTCGCGATGCTCACGCGCCAGTCGAATCCATCCATGCCGGCGCCCGGCGGGATGCAGACGATCTCGCGCGTGGTGCCGCCGCCGTTCTTCCACGGCGTGGCGGCCAGCGAGGCGATGTCGAAGCGATGGATTCGCACGGCCGCGCTTGTTGACTACTTGATCATCGGCAGGTTCAGGCCCTGCTTCTTCGCGGTCGCGATGGCGATGTCGTAGCCCGCGTCGGCGTGACGCATGACACCGGTGGCGGGGTCGTTCCAGAGCACGCGCGCGATCCGCTTCGCCGCGGCGTCGGTGCCGTCGCAGACGATCACCACGCCCGAGTGCTGCGAATAGCCCATGCCGACGCCGCCGCCGTGGTGCAGGCTGACCCAGGTCGCGCCGCCCGCGGTATTGAGCAGGGCGTTGAGCAGCGGCCAGTCGGACACCGCGTCGCTGCCGTCCTTCATGCTCTCGGTCTCGCGGTTCGGGCTGGCGACCGAGCCGGTGTCCAGGTGGTCGCGGCCGATCACGATCGGCCCCTTGAGCGCGCCCGACTTCACCATCTCGTTGAAAGCAAGGCCGGCCTTTTCGCGCTCGCCCAGGCCCAGCCAGCAGATGCGCGCCGGCAGGCCCTGGAAGGCGATGCGCTCGCGCGCCATGTCGAGCCAGCGGTGCGTGTGCTTGTTCTCGGGGAACAGTTCCTTGATCTTGGCGTCGGTCTTGTAGATGTCTTCCGGGTCGCCCGAAAGCGCGACCCAGCGGAACGGGCCCTTGCCCTCGCAGAACAGCGGCCGGATGTAGGCCGGTACGAAGCCCGGGAAGTCGAAGGCGTTCTTCACGCCTTCGTCGAACGCCACCTGGCGAATGTTGTTGCCGTAGTCGACGGTCGGGATGCCCATCGCCTGGAAGTCGAGCATCGCCTGCACGTGCACGGCGCAGGACTTGGCGGCGGCCTTGCGCAAGGTCGGATGCTGGGTCGCATCGGCCTTGGCCGCTTCCCATTGCGCCAGCGTCCAGCCGATCGGCAGGTAGCCGCTCGCAAGGTCGTGCGCCGAGGTCTGATCGGTCACGAGGTCGGGCTTGATGCCGCCCGCCTTGGCGCGCTTGACCAGCTCGGGCAGGATCTCGGCCGCGTTGCCCAGCAGGCCGATCGACACCGCTTCTTTCGCTGCCGTGTGCTGCTTGATCAGCGCGATCGCGTCGTCGATGTCCTTGGCCTGCTTGTCGAGGTAGCGCGTGCGCAGGCGGAAGTCGATGCTGGCCTGCTGGCATTCGATGTTGAGCGACACCGCACCGGCCAGCGTCGCCGCCAGCGGCTGCGCGCCACCCATGCCGCCGAGGCCGGCGGTCAGGATCCACTTGCCCGCGAGATCGTTGTCGTAGTGCTGGCGGCCGGCCTCGACGAAGGTCTCGAAGGTGCCTTGCACGATGCCCTGGCTGCCGATGTAGATCCAGCTGCCCGCAGTCATCTGGCCGTACATCATCAGGCCCTTGCGGTCGAGCTCGCTGAAGTGCTCCCAGGTGGCCCACTTCGGAACCAGGTTCGAATTCGCGAGCAGCACGCGCGGCGCGTTCTCGTGGGTCTTGAAGACGCCCACCGGCTTGCCCGACTGGATCAGCAGGGTCTCGTCGTCGTTGAGTTCCTTGAGCGTCGCGAGGATCTGGTCGAAGGAGGCCCAGTCGCGCGCCGCGCGGCCGATGCCGCCATAGACCACCAGGTCCTGCGGCCGCTCGGCCACTTCCGGGTCGAGGTTGTTCTGCAGCATGCGGAAGGCGGCTTCGGTCAACCAGCTCTTGCAGTTCAGCGTGCTGCCGCGCGGCGCGCGGATCACGCGGCTCGCATCGTGGCGCGGGTCGGTGGCGCCGGCGAGGAATTTGTCGGGTGCGTTCATGGCGATGTTCCTTTCGGTGACGGGTCTTGACGGACGGTTTCAGGCGTGGCTCGGCAGGATGGCCTGCACGGCCTCGGGCCACTGGCCCTGGCGTGCCCACAGGCGCATGGCTTCGATCGACGGCGCGAGGAAGCGGTCCTGGTCGATGAAGGCGACGCGCTCGCGGATGGCGGCGAATTCGGCTTCGAGCAGGGGGGAGGATTTGGGGCCACGCTTCAATTCGATGCCCTGCGCGGCCGCCATCGCCTCGATGCCGACGACCACCGCGGTGTTGTCGACCATGTCGCCGAGCCGGCGGCCCGCGAAGGTCGCCATCGACACGTGGTCTTCCTGGTTGGCCGAGGTCGGCAAGCTGTCGACGCTGGCCGGATGCGCCAGCGACTTGTTCTCCGAGGCCAGCGCCGCGGCCGTGACCTGGGCGATCATGAAGCCCGAGTTGACGCCGCCGTCGCGCACCAGGAAGGGCGGCAGGCCCGACAGGCCGCTGTCGAGCAGCAGCGCCATGCGGCGCTCCGAAATGGCGCCGATCTCGGCCACCGAGAGCGCGATGATGTCGGCCGCGAAAGCCACCGGCTCGGCGTGGAAGTTGCCGCCCGAGATGACATCGCCGTTGTCAAAGACCAGCGGGTTGTCCGAAGCCGCGTTGGCCTCGATGCGCAGCACGCGCGCCGCATGCGCGAGGTTGTCCAGGCAGGCGCCCATCACCTGCGGCACGCAGCGGATCGAGTACGGGTCCTGCACGCGGCCGCAGTCGGCATGCGACGGCAGGATCTCGCTGCCTTCGAGCAATGCGCGCACCGCGCCCGCCACCGCGATCTGGCCCGGCTGGCCGCGCGCGGCGTGGATGCGGGCATCGAAGGGCTTGATCGAACCCTGGATCGCCTCGAGCGACAGCGCACCCGCCATCAGGCCGGCCGCGAACACGTCCTCGGCACCGAACAACCCGGCCAGCGCGAGCGCCGTCGACACCTGCGTGCCGTTGAGCAGCGCCAGGCCTTCCTTCGGCCCGAGCACGAAGGGCGCGAGGCCGATGCGAGCCAGCGCGTCGGTGCCCGAGATGACTTCGCCGTCGGGCGCAGTGACCTCGCCCTCGCCGATCAGCACGCAGGCCAGATGCGCCAGCGGTGCGAGGTCGCCCGATGCGCCAACCGAACCCTTCGATGGAATGCGCGGCAGCAAACCGGCGTTCGACAGCGCGAGCAGCGCGTCGACGATCTCGGGCCGCACGCCCGAATGACCGCGCGCCAGGCTCACGGCCTTGGTCGCAAGCACCAGCCGCACCACCCCGGCCTTCAGCGGCTCGCCGGTGCCGGCGCTGTGCGACAGCACCAGGTTGCGCTGCAACTCGGCCAGCCGCTCGGGCGGAATGATGGTCTGCGCCAGCTTGCCGAAGCCGGTGTTGATGCCGTAGACCACCTTGCCGGCCTCGACGATGCCGCGCACCGTGGCCTGGGCCGCCAGCAGGCCGGCGCGCGCCGACGGATCGAGTGCGAGCTGCACGCCACCGGCATGCACGCGGCGCAGCGTCGCGAGGTCGACGTCGCCGGGGGCGAGGACGATCGCTGCGGCTTCGGTAGGGGTGGCGGTCATGGAATTCTCCTGTCTATACAAGTAGGTGCGCGCGAAAACGAAAACGGACGCGCGCGTTCAGCCGAACGAAGGGTTGCCGTCGGCTCGGAAGCGGCTGCCGAGGCGGTAGCGCGAAGCCGGGTGCAGGCAGCGCACCACCGTCACCGGCAGGGTCCGGGTCCAGGTGCGGCGCGTCAGCAGCAGGCAGGGATCGGTCACCGGCATCGCCAGGCGCTCGGCCTGCTCGGGGGTCGGCAGCACCGCATCGACCACGTGCTCGATCTGGTCGAAGGGCACGTTGCGCACCAGGTATTCGCTCGGCGGAACGAGCGAGAAGTCCTGGTCGAGAAAGTCCGGCACCACGCGCGGGTTGACGTAGCGGTCCTCGAGCTGCACCGGCGTCTCGTTTTCCATGTGCAGACAGACCGTGTGGAACACCGACTCGCCGGGCCGCAGGTCGAGCCAGACGGCGACGTCGGGCGCGGCGGCGACGCGCTCGGCGGTCAGGAACTCGCACCGGTAGTCGTGGCCGCGGTCGCGGATTTCGCTGGCGATGTTGGCGATCTGCAGCAGGGTCGACTGCGGCTTGTCCTCGGCGACGAAGCTGCCGACGCCGGCGACGCGCACGATGCGTCCCTGCTCGACCAGCTCGCGCAGCGCGCGGTTGACCGTCATGCGCGCCACGCCGAACTGCGCCACCAGCTCGCTCTCCGATGGCAGGCGGTGGCCGGCGGTCCAGGAGCCGTCCTGGATCTTGTGGGTGATGAAAGCCTTGATCTGCTCGTACAGCGCCAGCGCGGGCGACGTCGAGGTCGCGGCGCGCGGATGCGCGCCGCGACGGGCGTCGGTGGCTTTGCGAAGGCTGGCGGTGCTCATTCGCATGCCTTCGTGCTTCGCACTGCGGTGCGAGCTTGCTTGAAGCGGTTCTGCGCTGCACTCATGCTGTCGTTCCTGGGCGTGGATCAATGCTCGACGGCGGCCATGGACTCGGCGCGGATCTCTTCGGTCAGGCGCGCCTTGATGTCCATGAACTCGGGCGAGGTCTTGATCGTGTAGTGGCGCGGATGGCCGAAGTCGACCGGGATCTCGGTCTTGATGCGGCCCGGCCGAGCGCTGAACACCGCCACGCGGTTGGCCATGAAGATCGCCTCGTCGATGTCGTGCGTGACGAACAGCACCGTCTTGCGGGCCGACTCCCAGATGCCGAGCAGCAGTTCCTGCATCAGCACGCGGGTCTGGTTGTCGAGCGCGCCGAAGGGCTCGTCGAGCAGCAGCATCTTCGGGTCGTTGGCCAGCGCGCGGGCGATCGCGGTGCGCTGCTGCATGCCGCCCGAGAGCTGCTTGGGGAAATGGTTCTCGAAGCCGCGCAGGCCGACCTTGGCGATGAAGAAGTCGCTGCGCTCCTTCTGGTCGGCCTCGCCCATGCCGCGCTCCCGCAGTCCAAACCGGATGTTCTGTGCAATCGTCAACCAGGGGAACAGCGTGTAGCTCTGGAACACCACGCCGCGGTCTGCACCCGGGCCTTCGATGGTCTGGCCGTCGAGCAGCACGCGCCCTTCGGTCGGATAGTCGAGCCCGGCGACGATGCGAAGCAAGGTCGACTTGCCGCAGCCCGACGGGCCGAGGATGGTGACGAAGTCGTTCTCGCGCACCTCGAAGTCGATCGGCAGCAGCGCCTGCGTGGTCTGGCCGCGTGTGCCCGTGAAGGTGCGGGACACGCCGCGAATCGAAAGCTGGTTCATCAGATCGTGCTCCAGGCGAAGAGACGGCGGTTGAGCGCCTTGAAGGCGAAGTCGGAGATCAAGCCGATGATGCCGATGACGATGATCCCGAAGATGATCTGCCCGGTGTTCAGCAGCGCCTGGCTGTCGGTGATCATGTGGCCGATGCCCGACGACGATCCGATCAGCTCGGCCACGATCACGTAGGTCCAGGCCCAGCCGAGCACCAGGCGCAGCGTCTCGGCGATGCCCGGTGCGGCACCCGGAATCAGCACCCGGGCGACGATGCCGCGGCTGTTGGCGCCCAGCGTGTAGGCGGCCTCGACCAGGTCGCGCCGCGCGCTGCCCACCGTGACCGCCACCATCAGCGTGATCTGGAACACCGAGCCGATGAAGATCACCAGCAGCTTCTGTGTCTCGCCGATGCCGGCCCAGAGGATCAGCAGGGGGATGAAGGCCGAGGCCGGCAGGTAGCGGCAGAACGAGACGAAAGGCTCGAAGAAGGCCTCGACGACTTTCCAGGTGCCCATCGCGATGCCCAGCGGCACC
Source organism: Variovorax sp. P1_H2 (assembly GCF_056405295.1). Classification (NCBI taxonomy): domain Bacteria; kingdom Pseudomonadati; phylum Pseudomonadota; class Betaproteobacteria; order Burkholderiales; family Comamonadaceae; genus Variovorax; species Variovorax sp. P1_H2. The sequence continues at coordinate 13,339 of NZ_JBFUCJ010000151.1, forward strand.
GCCACGATCGTCGCCAGCACGAAGCCGCCAAACACGCGCCATACCGTCATGCCGATGTCGTGGCTGAAGTTGTACTCGGTGAAGAGCAGCACCGCTTCCTTGACCATCGTGACCGGACTGGCCAGGAAGGTCGGCGAGACGAAGCCGCCGAGCGTGAAGAAGGCCCAGACCACCACGAAGACCACGAAGAAGCCGACGCCGAGCAGCCAGCGCGCGCGCGCGCTGACGGGCTCGAGCGGCGCCAGCG